>JABXGY010000159.1 GCA_016550395.1 archaeon
GTTGCGCCTGCAATAAGCCACATAGTATAAGCAGGAAGAACAAAAACAACAGCTGCAATTATTAGTTGAATGAGACCAAGGAGGACGCCCAACCATTTGAAGGCGGCTCGTGGACCACCGGCGAGCATCCAGAGAATCCAACTGAATCCTTCTAAGATGAGGGCGCTGGCAAGCAGCCACCCATTATAGGTAAGATAGAACAAAGGAGTCACAGCAGCTAATGCCATCAGGATAATGCTGAAAATTATGGCAAGTCCTCGCAACCAGCTGGGTGCATCTCTATGACCAATGGCCCGGATAAGCCAGAGGAATCCAAAAAGGGCAATGGCTCCGGTAAAGAGAAGGTATTGTAGATATTGATCAGCTAAGATGAATGTGGCTCCTGCGAGTATAATCCCGATGAGGGAAAATAGTATCTCGAGACCACGCATCCATCCGGGAGTTTTTTCTTCGGCCATTATTGTTGACCTCGACGCGATGTCACAATCTTTTCCTTAAAAAATTATCTATTGGTATCAACGTTTAATTTAGTCAATTTTCGAAGTATTGCACGCTCCTTCGAAAAACGCAGATACCTAAACTTATAAACTAAACTTATAAATAAAAAACTAATAATACTTGGGATAAATTCAAGACGATTTTACAATAAAAAGACATTAACTATCTGATAGCTCTTGTGAATAATTGGAGGCTATAACGAATGCGTCGGCGGTGGCTTGCCTTCATCCTTATTACTGTTATAATCATCTCTGGGATTAGTGTTTTTGTTCTATGGAATTGGTTCGAACGCTCTACACCCCTCCCACACGAAATGGTTTGTCAACTTACCGGTGAAGATGCTCTGAATGACACAACTGTTGTGAATGTTTATGGTGCTGATTTAGGGTTAATGATAGACTATCAGGCTCGACTTCACTTCATTTTTGGTGATACTTTTGGTCCTGACAAATGGGACTGGCGATCAAATACTATGGCGTACTCAGATGACTCTAATCCATCTGATGGGATCCTATTAACTGGATGGATTACCGATACAGCTACTCATCTGGCGAAAGAATTGATTCATAGTCAGAAAATTGACTATGTGGAAAAGACAGTAATTCCCACCGCGGCTTACAGCCGTGATGATTGTCTCTATATTTTTTACATGTCGGTTAACCATTGGGGTGATGCTGGTGATTGGACCTGTAATAATGCCAGTATTGCTTACTCCTTTGATGGATACACCTTCATTGAATCGACTAATATGTCCTGGCCTGGGTCTAGTAATTTCATTGAGTGGGGTTATATCAAAACAGATGAGACGGCCCCTTCTTCAGGAGGCTTCCTTTACTTTCTCACAACCAGTAGTGGTCGATACCATGATTGTTATCTAGCCCGAGTATTGGAAGACCAGATTCTGAATCAAAGTGCTTATCAATATTGTGCGGGCTTGGACTCCAGCAATCTTCCAATATGGTCAACGAATCATGCTGATGCACAACCTGTTATTGAAGCACCAACTGGTGAAATGTCAGTTATGTGGAATGCGTATCTTGAAAGGTACATGATGATCCATCTTGACGATGTCGCAAAGAAAATCGTTATTCGGATAGCCCAAATGCCTTGGGGGCCTTGGAGTCAGCCTCATACAGTGATTACCCGACCTGAATATGTTGGATTTTATGCACCCAATATCGATCCAATACTAGTTGAGGATAATGGACGCATTGTCTATTTTACTATGAGTCTGTGGGCTGAATACAATGTGTATCTCATGAAGGTTGATTTGACGAGATTATGGGGAATTTATCATGCAAGTTGCCCCAGATTTTGGGCTGCATCTTTGTATTGGATAAAAGAAATTCATATTAGTTTAATGAATAACCGGGACGTTGTGATGAAAGATGGATAATATGTATGATATTATCATCATTGGGGGCGGGCCAGCGGGGCTTTCTGCAGCCATTTATACAGCACGAATTGGAATGAAGACCCTACTTTTAGAAGGACAATGGTACGGAGGTAGGGCTGCTACTGCTCCAGATGTTTGGAACTATCCTGGATTCCCAGAAGGAATTACAGGATCAGAACTCATAGACTTGATGGTAAAACAAGGAGAACGCTTTGGAGCTGAAATGAAGTATGCTACAGAGGTCATGAATTTAGAATTTAAAGAACCAACAAAGAAAGTGGTAACTCGCGAAGGTACCTATCTCGGAAAAGCTGTGATTGTTGCTACTGGTACGCAAAGTAAAAAATTGCAGCTTCCTGGTGAAACTGAGCTCATAGGACGGGGAGTCTCCTACTGTCCGATGTGTGATGGTCCACTCTATAAGGGATTACGGGTAGCCGTGATTGGTTCAGGTAATGAGGCATTTGAAGATGCGTTTTATTTAGCAGGGCTAGCTGACACAGTGTTATTATTAACTCATTTACCTGAAATCACAGTTAATCAGGCCTTATTAAATGAGGCTAAGGAAAAATCGAATCTGGTAATTGAAGAAGGCAAATTAGAGACGATTAATGGAGAGCAGGTTGTCACCTCAATAACGTACAGTCTCTTTGATAATGAGGTAAAACAGGAGAAATCTGTTGATGGGGTTTTTGTCTCATTAGGAGGTGTTCCGATGACTGCCCTCGTTAAAAAAACTGGAGTCCATGTTGATGAACGGGGCTGCATTAAGGTCACTCGGCAGCAGCTTACGAATCTTGACGGTGTTTTTGCAGCTGGGGATTGTACTTGCGGTGGCATGCAAATTATTACCGCAGCTGGAGAGGGGGCAATGGCGGGCATTAATGCATACGTATATGTAAAGAAACAGAAATCAAACTAATTCTTGACTTGCATATTACAGTCTGATTGGGTTAGGGGAAAGGGAACCTGAACACGTTGTTATCATTCTAATTTGATGGAATGGATAATTTGGTCCAGTCAACGAAATCTTCTCGCTTGCGATCAATCCGAGTGCTGAGCCAGGAGATGATGTCATGGACGGTTTTGATGGCCGCAGGGTGCATCATCATGAAAACATCCACACCTGCTAAGAGGAACATCAGTGCTGTTGTACTCTCCCAAATAGGTCCGCGAAGCTCTCGTGGTCCCAATTCAGGTCGTTTCATCCAGGCTTCCCGGGCTGCCCAGGCATTCGTGGTGCCACTACTTAACGGAAATTGAAGTTCTGAATCCCCTAATAATCCCGCTAATCGCATACGTTCCATGATGGTGAAACTATACTCCGCACCATAGCCCAGAGCTGCCGTTGTCGGATCGATGATAATTTGATCCGGGGTGATGTAATCGAGGAGTCGACGATTGAGTTCCTTTTGCTGGTTGATATCAATGCTAGTCCAAGAGAGTACAAGCTGATTATGGGCCTTAGCCGCTTTGGCCACAGGTTCCCACATATCGACGGTAGCTGACGCAAGTAGGACACGTTCGCCTTCAGCGACCTCAGCAGCCTTAGCAAGTATTTCGGCATCCTTCGTTGGATCACCGGAACCCCCGACGATGATTGGTACCTTTACTGCCTGTAATACTTTTTCAAATCCTTTCATTGCTTCTTTTGAACTAGTATCATTGAGGAGTGGATCGGTGCTAATCATATGGTAGGTAATAAAATCTGCATCGAATTTGTCGATGGCGAGTCGTGCCCAGTCGACAGGATCATCCATGACATCATCGTAATGGACACGAACAGCTTTTGCGAGTTTAATGCGCATGTCAAAGACGTCAGCAGCGACAACAGGTAGATGCTTCGGTGAAGACTGAAAGAGATTCCAGGCAGGAGCCTTATGGCCACCCACTGTAATCGTTTTACTTCGTGACCCGCCTTCGGCTTTTGTAGCACCGAGAGTGATTTCACGGATTCGACCGGAATACTCTGTTAGTGGTGCCTTGAAACGGGCTTTAAGTAACTTATCAGGGCGAACAACTGTCGGAATCCCTGGGATGGACACAGATGATTGCCCAGTGGACATTTGCACATTGTATCCCAGGGCTGTGAGCATTTGCTGGGCAAATTGTTGCATGGCAAAAGCGTTTTGCGCAAGGAATTGACGGGCTGGACCATCCATACCCCCGACACCTCCTGGGGGAACAGTAACCTCGAGTTCATCGACATCAATGGTTATCTCTTCCAGTTCCAATTCTTGGAACTTACCAAATATGGCTTCCAAGGGACCTAGAATACCTAGTGCGGGATCGTCTCCGGACAGCACGAGCTCGTTTTTCTCTTTCTTCTTTTTTGGCGACATGATTCATCGCCTCGCCTACTTCTTCGCCTTTTCATCCAGGCGTTTTATAATGACTTTTTCTGCGTAGATTTTTGCGTTCTTGAAGATGATCTGGAATCCCGGACCACCACCAGCCGCAGGTACAGTGGTCATCATTTGACCTGGCATCATGAACGGTTGACTAGCTTGTGTCATTGGGGCTGCTTCTTCAATGCGCTCTTCTTCTTCGAGACGAGCTGCTGCACCGGTTTCAGTCCAACGCCCAACTACTGGGTGATTATGGTCTTGTAGGTACCGTTTTAGCTCATCGATATCAGAAACATCGTTTTCTGTGGGGATAATATCCCTCAGATTATCAGGCAAGAAGTCATAGATTCTGTCTTTGATAGCTTTAGGTAACCAGACAATTCGTTCCCATCCTCCATCAACTTGAAGGAATTTAGGTGATCGCATATATTCTATTGAAACACCATGAAAACCAGGAATCTGTCGACCACCAGCTGTCGAATCGGCCATAGTTGAAAATGGCAAGCCATTAACGGCAGGACCCTTGTAATCACGATGTACTAAACCAAGACCATCAACTTCTGGGATGATGAAGGCAATTGCTTCGAAACAACCACAACTAGTATGTGGCTTATCAAAAGCACTATACAAACATACCTCAGTAACCGCACCCAAGGTTTTTTCCTTGTAGGCTTGATTAACCCCCTTGTATTCGCCTTTGAACTCATCAATGACATCACCTTTCTCTATGGAAAATAATGGTCCCTTCGGATCAACGCGTGCTGCTGCTCGACCATCGAACCAAGAAATCGCACCACAATTTGCATAGCGCTGTGCAGTAATGGTACAACAATGGGTTGGGGCAAAGCTTTGGCAGAGTGTGCAACCGTAGAAGACATCAACCTCTTCGTCTTTTAGACCACGAGCGCGAGCGTCACGTTCATCATACCGTTTTATTGCAGCATCGAATTGTTCAGCGATTTTATCAGGATCAGTAAAGAAGGTGATTTGGATTTTCTCGATAATCGGGAGTTCGCTCTTGTAAAGGCGTTCGTAAACTTGACCAAATACCTTAAAGGAATTGAGTCCTTTTTGGAATGATTTCTTGCTGATGCGAATCCAAATGTCGTATCTTTGGTTTAGGTGCATAACCCCTTCCATAAAGTTGGTATATTCGTGGACGTGACGTTCGAGGACGCCCTCCAGGTCTTCTTCGACTTCTTTACCAGCAACTTCTATCAAGATACCGAGTGGATGGTAACCTCCTTCGTCCAAATCTTTGAGATCAGGACCAACGACAGTAATTTTACCATCTTCGACTTCTGCAGCTTTCTTGGCGAGAACGAGTTCGAATTTCTTTTCGATTTTTGGTCCGCCGAGTTCGACTTGCATATCGCCCTTGCGAATGCGTTCACCCTCATAGATTACACCAACTTCCATTGGGAGATCTTCGAATGACATTCTATTTCTTACCTCCATTTTTGGTGAGGATTTCTTTTAGTGCATCATTCCATTTCTGTTTCTTTAAATTCGGGAAAGACCACGACGCATGGGGTTGGAAATACCGACCTAAACTGACAGTTTTCATTTCAGTGGAGAAGTTGACTAGAGCGGAGAGCATTAGCCACTCCATATAATAGGGGAAACCAAAGGTCATGACAAGGTCATGCGGGCCCTTCTTCGGTGCCACCATCCATTCAGGGTCAGTCAGTAGATAGGTGATTTCCATAGCATTGTGGGAGTATACGTTTTTGAATCCTTTTTCCTTGAAGGCCTTAATGGTTTGGGCGGTTGCGACGATGGGGATGTTCCAATTCTCGGAAAACTCGATGAAGTAGTCAATCATCGACTTTTTCTGAGTTTGCTCTGTTAGGCTGTTGGCACCCACAACAAGAAGAGGATATTTTGCCTTCTTGAGAAGTGCCTTGACCACGACGGGTTTTTCGAGTGATTGGGCTTTCTTTGGACCACAGACTTCAGCAGTCTGCCAGGGTTCGGCGCGCATCATTTACCCATCACCTCCACCATAGACCATACGCTGTAGAATTGTTGGATCTGGAATGGGCTTCTCTTGCCATTTGTGTTCTTTCATGTGAACGTGGATTTTATCTTTAAGGGTGATGGGGATATCCGATTCTCGGCGAATGAAGCGATGTACGTCGTCAGGGAAGTAACCATAGTACCGTTCATGAAGATCGATGTAGTGGCTGAGCTTTATGGACCGACCTTTGCTAGTGTCGTTGGGTCGGAAGCAAAGCTTTGCTGTCATTACCATGCACTCTTCCATAGTTTCTACTGCATAGAAGAGGTGTTCAGGAGCTGGCGCAATTTGGACTTGGTTGCCAGTTCGTGCATCGTACACATTCCAGTCCTCTGCTTTGTCTGCACGTCCAAGTAACATTCGGCGATATTTTGTTCCATGTGGACCAACGATTACTGGAACTCCAAGGCGCCAGAAGCCGGAAGCAATTGAAGCTGCTTTTTGTGACATAGCACCCCAAGATATACCAACTGCACCAACTCGGTTGAGGATGTAGTCTGCAATTTCTTCATAGTTTCCACGAAGGTTACGTTTCGCGAAGATGCTCGCAATTTTGATGGCAGCGCCCGCAATGTGGGGATTTGAAACACAAGAGCCCACGTTAACGACACCACCTGCATCAAAAGCGCCCGTACGTCGTTCATAGATACTTTTTCCTTCTTCATCTTTAACAGTACCAACAGTCATGGCTGCGCAACCAGAAAGCACAATAATGAAGCGGCGTTTAGCAAATTCTTCAGCCATGTCATGAATTGCTCGTCCTCCGTCAGGATAATTAGCACATCCAACATGTGCAATAACGCCTGGGATTTCTCCGAA
>JABXGY010000160.1 GCA_016550395.1 archaeon
AAAAGTAACATCTTCGAGAGCGAGGTCGCCGTTTGGATATTTCACTGAAAGATTTTCGGCTTCAATTAAGGGGGCTTGAGTGCTCATCTATCTACTCTCCAATAACCGATACTTTCACAGTCCGGATTTTTCGATTCACCTTAAGCATTTTCACTAATTCACGTATATCCTTAGCTGGACCATTTACTATAATTACTTCAATGCACTTACCGTCTACTGTATGGGAGTGGAGCAAAGCATCAATGAGGGTGGCTTGATGATGCAGCACAAAATTACTCTCGATACCTTTCCCCTTTTTCCCGTAAACAACTGTTAGCACTGCTGATACTTTGCCTGTGAGATTTTCTAGTTCTTGCGCTTCGTTGGCTAGTATCCGGACGGCTTGTCGCAGTAGTTCGGATCGATTAGCAAATCCGCCTGTGGATTGAAGGTGGTCGAGAAGCTGAAGATCTTGGTTATCTAATGAGATGCTGATAATTGGCATAACAACACCGTGAATCGTATTGATTATTAAAAATACCCGAAAGATTATTAATATTCGGGATTATTAAAAAATGCTCTAGAAGTTAATAATAGAAATATCGGTCCAAATATAGGCGATTACAATGCGTCGAAACTCGCTGCTTGCCCTAATTGGAATATTTGCTCTAAGTCTTAGCACAATTGGAATCCTACAAAGCACATCATCACAAACAACTCCAGCTTTGGAGATCGCCGTTTCTATTCAATCCCTCGCAGGAATCGTGCGAGAAGTAGGGGGTGAAGAGGCCGAGATATCCGTTCTTCTACCAGAAGGAGTTGAACCTCATGCGTTTTCACTCACGCAAGCTGTTATTGATGCAGCCAATGCCGCTGATATGTTGGTCTTAACTGGACATTTTGAGTGGGAAGAGGAGCTTGCTACATTTGTTGGGAAACCCTATATCACCATCGCTGATTACGAAGCTTTTGGGGCAGAACTGCTTCCTCTAAATGGGCATGATCAAAATCTTCATGGTTATTGGCTCTCACCTAAAAATGCCAAGGCCATCGCCAATGCTACACGAGATTTATGCAGTTCCTTAAACTCAATGTATTCCCAATATTGGCAGAATCGGTTCGATGAGTTTGTCTTCAAGGTCAAAGCACTCGAGGCGTTTATTGCTGAACAACAACTACAGTATCAACTCTCAAATAAACAGGTGATTATTACTTTCCCTGCAGAAGCTTACATCGCTGACGCCTTAGGACTCCAGGTGAAAGGATTACTCATGAAGGGTGAAAATATCTTCATCTCCGGTCCTGAACTCGTAGTAGTAGAACAGGCACTACGAAACGGATCGATTCATATAATATTAGCATCGGACGTTGCCCGGCTTCAAGCCGCAGGTGATTTTGCTCAACAACTATCATCTGATTCGGGAGTTCCGATTGTATGGGTACGGATCGTTTTTTCTGACCTTGAAGATTATGTCGGAATAATGGGATACAATACTGGTGTTGTGGTTACGGGAGTTAGTAGTGGGATTCTCCCAGCTAGTGATCTTCTTACAATCAGCATGCCTGTTATCATCATTGCCACAGTGTTGGGTGTCATTGCGATTATTGAGTTAGTTCTCCTTATCCGATGCACACGTTCAGAGGATTAACTCTCCGAAAACCTTTTTACCAGGCATAAAGAGGAAGCCCCGGAGCGACTTGAGCCATGACCATCGTCGTCTGCCCTAAATGTGGGTTTCGATTTGATACCAGTTATGGTCGCATCATGGCCTGTGGTGGCTGTCCATCCGCTACTATCGGAAATTGTGGGTACGCTAAGTGCCCTAAATGTGAGCATGAATGGCCACTGGGAGAAACAAGTACTGAAACTCACCAGTTTGGTCGTCGAGTCGCCTAGGGAGTTATTCTAAGAATAGGGCGGGGCGTCCGGGTAGCGCTTTGGCTGCACGGTTCTCTGGGTCTTTTTTGGGTTTATCGCCATCTTGGATTTCAACAGTTAACCCTGTCTCTGCTTGGATGAGATCACGGTTTTCAGTCAAGACATTCTTCTCCGTGGATTTATCCACGAAGGTCCAGTAACCACCGGCTTTTGCTATTGCCTGGACTAATTCATTGATTTCTTTCCCACGTTTCTTTAACTTGGCGTCTTTCATCAGAATCGGCATCAAGTCCTTCACAGTGGGCGGTGCATCTGCTTTGATGAGTTTCTTAAATGCATGGTATTTCCAATCGGGACTGACGAAGATATGGACAGTACCAATTTTTTTGTCCTTTAGGAGCCCTTTGATTTCTTTTATGTCATTGATTGTCTGTGTTACAACTTCCATGGCTTTCTCAATGTTCTCATCAATGAATTTTTCATCGGGGATTGGCCAATTCTCTAAAGAGACAAAGGAAATGCTACCTAATCTTTCCCAGATTTCTTCACATAAATGGGGCATTACTGGTGTTAGCAGTTTAATCCATATTGAAACGATGTATCGTAATACCGGATTTCGTTCTGAACTGCTCTTTTTGACTCGACGCAAATAGAATTCGACATGGTTCAGTAGCTGGAAGAAGGTCTGTAAGATATAACTTCGGAATCGGAAGTTCTCAAGAGATTCGGTGGCGTCTCGAATTGTGGTGTTAATTTTGGACAAGATCCATCGGCTTGCCATGCTAAGTTTTATTTCATCGAGGGGTGTATCTGGAATTTTTGAGGCATCAGAGAAGATTCGGATGAGCCGGTTCAATCGGCGACGTGCTGTGTTTACATCCTTTTCTTTCCAATCTACAATGGACTGTAAATCTCCAATTTGGCTAATATACAGTCGGTAAAGGTCTGCACCGTATCGTCGGGGGATTTCAGCCATTGGTATAAAGTTGCCTTTGCTTTTGCTCATCTTTTCGCCTTCACGGATTACGAACTCATTCAATGTGATTGCTTTTGGCCAAAATTTCTCTGGAAAGATAGCTGTGTGGTGGAAGATGAAGAAGGAAAGGTGATTCGGGATGTGACCTACGGCAGTGTGACGTAAATCGTTTGGATACCAGTATTCGACTTCTTTTCGAATCTCGACTAGTGTTTCTTCAGGAATGTTCGATTTTTCTGCAATCGTTGTAATATCGCCTTTTCCTAAAAGCACGTAGTCGAAGAAAGCATAGCTTAACTGTTGTGGGATAATTTGATTTACTCGGATATGGTGAATGAGTAGATAAAAGGCCATGTAAATTGTTGAGTCAGAGAGTGCTTCTATGACCCATTTTTTATCGAACGGGAGACGTGTTCCTAGACCTCGTCTACGAGCCGCTGGGCGCTCTTTTAACCAGTCAAAGGTTGATTCGAATAACCGTCGATAAACTTCTGGAAAGATAAACATCTGGTTTAATGCCTTTCTGGCCTGTGACTTCCATTGAGGATCTCCATAGTTGATAAACCACTGGTCGGGAAGTACCGCAACTACAACATCGTTACCGCAACGACATGTGACTGGCTTTTGGTCTGGTTGGAAAAACTGGAAAGCCCGGTTTTGTTCTTTTAGAAAACTGATAACATCATCTTTGATTTGACTGACTTTGCGTCCAGCGAAGGGTCCAGTATTGTCTTTCATTATTCCTTCATAGAATTCAGCACGATAGAGGGTTTCTGTGGCTTCATTGAGCTTTGTGGTTGCTTTCTGGTCCTTAATTTTTAATTTATCAACGAGTTCAATAGCCGGGTGTTCACCATAACCTTCTATGGCGATGATTGAGATGGGATCAATCGCTTTAATGGCATCGAAGTCTAGCTTGAAACCCTGGAGTGCTCTCTTCGATTTCTGAATATCACGCAGTGCTGCCCAATCAAAGGGGGCATGAGATGGAACACTATAAACAATACCTGTTGCATTCTCTGGATCTACAAATTCTGCTGGAAGTATCAGTAATTCCCTGTCTTCAATAGGCGATTTACAGGTTTTTCCTATGAACTCTGTCCCAGGAATTTCGTCCAGTCGTTTCGAGTGATATCTTTGATTAACCAATTTTCGGACGGCGGGTTGAGAAACAAACCAAATTTCCTCATTTACTTGAATTTTGGCATATATGGTATTCGGATTAATCCAAACATTAGTTACTCCATAGACTGTTTCAGGTCGGAGGGTAGCAGTAATCAAATAGCCATCCTCAAAAGGGAATTTTATAGCAACGAATTCAGCAATTTTTGCATGTTCGCCCTGTAATAGATCATCTTCGCCCACGGCATTACCACAATTAACACAAAATAGAACTGGATAACTACCCTTTGTAATGTAACCTAATTGATACAAGTGGTTAAACTGCCATGTAACGAACGCTTGGTATTCGGGATCGTTGGTGGTAAAGTTTCGTCGCCAGTCAATTGAATAACCTAGTTTTCGAAGGTCACCTTCAATTGCACTAGAAAAGAACTGAGCGATTGCCATGGGATCAATAAAGGTTGCCAGCACTGTGTCAACGTCTTTCTTTGGACGCCAGATTGCGATATTGGACCGGTATAATTTGAGTACTTCAGGGTCTTTGTCACGAATCCGATTAGCCACACCAGATACTGGGGTACCTGTGACATGTGCCGCCATCGGATATAGGACGTTATAGCCTTGCATACGTTTGTAACGAGCGAGGATGTCACCGATAGTATAGGTTCGTCCATGACCCACATGCATTGGGGCATTAGCATAAGGATAAGGGACCGTTAGATAGAATTTAGGTCTCTGTGGAATAGGGTCTGCCTCAAATGCTTTAGCTTCACGCCAACGCATCTGCCACTTTGTTTCAATTTCTTTTGAGTCAATCACAGTATCGAATCTCCTTTTCGCTGTAAAAAATCGCCTTGAAAATGTTTGTTATTCGTCGCGATCCCCTCCATAACCTGAGGTATCTCATACGTACCTGAAAATTATTACATTGATCTGAGAAAGTCATACCCCATAGGGATCACTTCGAAGAAATGAGTAATACCTCATAACTTAAACCTTTCGTCGAGGCTTATGTGCTCGCGATAGATAGCCTATTTCCATTGTAATACTCGAATTGAGGGCTCCTAATCTAAACCCTTCTTTGTGAGTATCAAGGCGAAAGCAAATAAAGCCTCTCTCCATTTTTTTGTTATTGAGTGTGGTTCCAGTTGTCCAAATTACGGTGTCCTGAATGTTTAATTCGAGTAGATGCACAGGATGCTGTATGTCCTCAATGTGGCTATCGCTTCCGAACAGAACAATTTGAACGCATTCTTCCGTTCATGCGACGACCCGAAAAACAATGGGAAAGCCGATTAACTTTACGCCAGAGATTATGGGGTGTATTGCGGGTTCCAGCTGTTACTTTTTGGGATATTGCTCATGAGCCTGATCGAAAAGGTCCATTCCTCATTTTCCTTGGGAATTTACTTGCTATTTCTCTTTGGTACGTTGCAATGGTAAACCATATAGTAAATCCTGCCCCAGGGCTCGTGTGGGGATTTGCTGGTATTCTTTTTGTTCTCTGCTTGTTTTATCTGCTCCTGAATCTGTTCTACTTTAGCGTTATCCACATCATTATTAATCTATCAGGGCGTGAGGGATATCTATCTGAAACTTTTCTAATCGGTCAGTATGCATTGTTGCCATTCCTATTTGCCAATCTTCTTTCCTTTGGGTTGCTAATGGTGTTTCTTCCCTATACAACCTCTGGGTATCTTGCACCGTTGTATCTTAATCCAATTTGGCTTGTAGTGTATGCTCTTGCCTCGTTGGCATTAATTTGGGGCGCGGTTCTAATTTCAATGGGTATTCGTGAAAGGTATCGATTATCTACAGGAAATGCGCTTCTCATCACTTTCAGTGTTACAGTATTCGTAATAATTGTCGCAATTTTGGTACGAGCAACAGTAATCCCGATTATTTGAATACTGCTAAGAGTTTGAGTGGTTGGGCGAGAGCTGTATCTAGGATAAATATTGGTTCTTTTTCTTTAAGCCGTAATTTTCCCAGTATTTGATCGTCGGAAAGGACTTTGCCTCGAAGGATGATTCGTGGTGCTTGAAGTCCAAAACTCATGATTAAACGGTTTTTCAGTTCGGCAACGGTTTCCTTTCTACCAAGTGCATAAATTTCACCCTTTATTCGGTATCGGTCACTACATAGGAAACAGTTGGGGTTGCGGGCAAGTTTTAGTTTAGTAAACTGCTGGTGGAGTCCATCATAAAAGAGATAATTATCAAGGGGAGTTCCAACACCTAAGAGGTGTTTGAGTGCTTCTTGGAATTGGATTCCCGCAATAACGGTGGCGATACTAAGAAGTGCTGGAAATTTAGGTGGCGGTTCTTCGTTTTTGCGGCGTTCACCGGGTGGTGTACAGGCTTTTTGCAATCGTTCCGCAGGTACTAGTGGCTGGCATTCGATACATGCAGTTTCAAAGGGTACTACACGTTGAACGTTCCCCCACCAGCCATACATCCCACCATGAATGAGAACCTTGTTTTTGTGAACGCACAGGGAATTCAACCATCGACGGGCCTCAAAGGTATCCAGACCATCAATAATGAGGTCTGCCTCTTCGTAAATAGAATGACGAACTTCTTGGATCGAACTATTCAGAGCAAGGACCTGCACATCTGGGTTCAATTCCCGCAAGTTTTGTCCAGCAATGAGAGCCTTTGATTTTCCAACATCATCATCACCGTACAGGAATTGTCGACTTAGATTGGATAGCTCAATGGTATCAAAGTCGAT
>JABXGY010000161.1 GCA_016550395.1 archaeon
GTATTCATCAACACGATTGAGAAAAAGGTCAGGAGAATTAGGAAAGAAACTTTCTGGAGGAGTTCCGTAACGACTGACGAGTCCCAAGAGGAGTGGTGTTGCCATGGATTTTCCTAATGCATGAAGGGCACGTTCGATGGCAGTTGGATTACCTTGATGTTCCACTGAGAGCGCTTCAACTAATCGAAGATAGAAAATGGGTAGTAATGGTCCAGTGAATAAGGGTAATTTATCAGTAGTAGCAGGTTCCTTGGGAGCCATTTTGTGCATACCTCGACTTTACTCTATGAAATAATATACTCTCACTCTTCGTTTGACTTAGTTTCTTCAGTGGATTTTGATTTAGATATCGTTTCTTTAACAGCAGATTTGACTCGCTCAGCCCGTGATGCTTTTGCAGGTGCTCGTTCACGGAGCTGACGTTCAGCTTCAGCAAGAGGTCCGGTAGGAATTGTAGCAGGTAGAGTTGGTGCTTGTCCAGTCAATTGGGCAATTTCAACTGATTTCTCTGCCCACAGAACTTGGGCTGGATGGACACCTGCTACTCGCCAGTAAAAGAATCGATCCCAGAGTTTTTCTTCAATGGAAAGAACGCCTGCAGAGAGAGAAACAAGATTTAATCCTAAACGCTCAAATGCTTTAGCTACGACCTTACGGACTTCATCACGGATTTCTGCTTCATCCCGTAACGCACTCATGAATTCATGTTCTGAAAATTTGTCGCGCATGACATTATCGATGAGTGTTTTAAGGTATTCAATGAGTTCCTGCGAGTTCATAGGAATTCGTTGGTCATGTAGTGTCGTAATGAGTTTGCGAGAATCTTCGACAACAAACGCAAAGAGCAATCCATAGGGTTCTTGCAGACGTACAGATCGTTTGTAAGTGGTTTTGCCCTCTACGGTTTGAGAAGGAATATCATATTCTTCACGGCGCCAGGACTTCCCAGTCCAGGTCAACCGAGCGAGATCTGATGTTTGGGTAACCCCAGTATTGGCATAGACATGGACCCGACCAGTATAAATGAAAACAACATTGGTCTTGAAGCCTTGACCTCGCCAACCAGTTTTAATTAGCGGTGATGGGAAGGTTTCAATGGTGTAGGGGGTTTCACTGGGTTCCCATACCTCATATACTTTGAATTCACGGTCACCATTGTTGAATTCTTCGCCGTAGGCACAACAAAGCCAATCTGGAGGAACGTATATTTTTGCATCCTTTTCGATAATTTCAATTTGCTCCATATCACGTTCCAAGTCGGGGGGATGATAGATAAATTGGGGTAATCGTGCATCTGATTCAGAGATTTCAGCGCCAGAGGGAAGTGTGCGTGTTACTTTTTGACCCGTTGTGAAGCCACCGAATGCAGCGAGTCGTGTTAACCTGCGGATTGAGCGAATTGCTTGGGCACCTCTATCTTTATGTGGAGCTTGGATCATTTGGGTCCAATAATTTTGTCCGCCCAAATCACCGATTGGAATACTTGGATGCGGTCCTAGTACTGGATCAGGAGCCATTAAACAGATAGTTTTTGCCACATGAAAGCCTCCTTCTTATAACAGCGATTGATTCCAACCTCAAATAACTTCTGGTATTGAGTTTAGAAACCGGTTATTTCATATCGGTCTCCTAGTTTTTCTTTTTTCGCTTCTTCTTCACTTCGCCATTCCTCAATGTACTGTTGAATTTTTTGTTGTAGAACTTCGTTGCCTGATTGGGCAATCCAGTCGAGGTTAATATGGACATGGTCACTACGAAGCGCAAGGGTTCGAGCCACAGAGTCGAAATAACCACCTTGTCCTTTCTTGCCTAGAAACCTAATGAACGTGTTAAAGGCATCTTGCTTCTTTTTTTGATAGCTCTCAAGCATGCTTTCAGGAACTATTGGTATTTGTTTATTGATGAGTTTACCTACTAATTCATAGATGGCTGTTTCAACAGTTGCTTTATGCTTCACTCCACTTTCTAGGAGCGTATAGAAATCTATGAGTCCTGTAAAGCATTGTTTGAAGAAATCATGGCTAGTTCGTTGGAAGTCAAGAAGTTCACCAGAGGCTTTTATGTACACCACATCTTGTACAGCATCGGATCGCTCAACGACCAGATTCATGTGTTTTTTCCATTTCGTGTAACTTTGAGGATGTTCTTGAAGTTCAGGGAGATATACTAGAGGGACGTTGATGATGATCCTGCTGAGTTTAAGGGCTTTTTCAAGATCACCACGATAAGGTTCTGTCGGGGGTAATCCTTCCATTTCAGCAACGAAGCATGTACGGTAGCTAGTTAAAATGAAATGGCCGTCTTGACCCCGAACCATAAGTGGTTGTGTGCCTGAACGGACTCCTTTGGCAATCTTTCCCTTTGCTACAAGAAGAAGTGTTTCTTCTTCGCGTGGTAAAATACTTTTAACAAGTTTCAGTTTCTCTGTCGGTTCCAGTTCCCATGTCATGACAGTTGACCAGCTTTTGTATAGTTGATTTTTCTACAATATCTGATTGGATATTAGATTATTGTCCAATGAATCGTGAAGCGAATTGATCGAATTGACTTAGAATTTCATTTGTTATACTGGGTTTGGTTTTTGTTAAAGCAGTCTTGAAGTGAGTCATAGTGACTTGTGATGCTTCAAGATTTTGTCGAATCGCAGCTAAGACAGCTTTGCGGCATATATTTTCGATATCTGCACCTGAATATCCATTCGTTTCTGAAGCGAGTTGGTCTAGGTTCACATCCTGGGCAATTGGCATGCGACGAGTATGAACTGTAAATATTGCGCGTCGAGCTGCTTCATCGGGTGGCGGGGTATAGATGAATATGTCAAATCGTCCTGGACGGAGTAGAGCGGTATCAATGATATCAGGACGGTTGGTTGCCGCTAAAACGACTACACCTTGAAGTTCTTCCATCCCATCTATTTCAACGAGTAATTGATTGACTACGCGTTCACTAACACGGCTATCGTATCCAGAGCCCCGACGAGGCGCAAGATTATCCAATTCGTCGATAAATAGTACAGCAGGGGCTGCTTGTCGAGCGCGTCGAAAGATTTCCGCAATAATCTTCTCGGATTCACCCACCCATTTGCTCATAACCTCCGCGCCCCGAATGGAAATGAAATTTGCTTGACTTTCAGTAGCTACTGCTTGGGCAAGAAGGGTTTTTCCCGTTCCTGGAGGTCCAAATAAGAGGACCCCTTTGGGCGGATGAATATTGAATCGCGAGAAGATATCAGGTCGGCTTATGGGCAGCTCCACGGCTTCGCGAATCGCTTGTTTTGCAGTTTCCATTCCACCAACATCGTCCCAGTGAACCATTGGAATTTCAATAGCGATTTCACGGAGTGCTGAAGGTTCAACGAGTTGACGGGCATTTCTAAAATCTTCAGAGGTTACCACAATCTGATTCATGACTTCAGGAGATACTTGCATCTGTTGTTCTTCGATTTGTGGAAGGACGCGGCGTAAGGCACCAAGAGCTGCTTCCTTCACGAGGAAAGCCAAATCAGAACCAACAAACCCATGTGTCCCCTGAGCAAGTTGCTGTAGATCTACTGATGAATCGATGGGTACTCCACGAGTATGGACTTGTAATATTTCTAGCCGTCCGCGAGTATCAGGAACGCGAATGTGAATCTCACGATCAAAACGTCCAGGTCGGCGAAGAGCGGGATCGAGGGCTCCAAGTCGATTGGTTGCAGCAA
>JABXGY010000162.1 GCA_016550395.1 archaeon
ACATCAACCACAAAAGCACTCAAACCCTACGCCGAGGATCTTAAATTAATGCACAACATCGAAACGCTCAAATTCACCACAAAGGGTAACACACAAATACTCCCACCAAAATAACCCCGAACCCAGTGGGGTGGTAGATCAGTGGTAGATCGCGTGTCTCGCACACACGAGGTCCCGGGTTCAAATCCCGGCCACTCCACCATCTCCCCCCCGTCAATGCATCGGCAAAACCCATATAAACGAAAAACACTACGCGCAATCCCAAACAACCTGTGGGTCGGTGGCCTAGCCTGGTAGGGCACTCGGCTGATAACCGAGAGGTCGCGGGTTCGAAGCCCGTCCGACCCACCACTACTTCTTCATCAACCAAAGTGAAACGGTTAATTATCTTCCACAAGGCATAAAGCTTAAATCAATAACACCGGCTCTTCTGTAACAATTCCCACTATCTTACGAAGCGGGGTGGGGTAGCCAGGATATCTTGGTGTTCCTCACTGAGACCTGATATCCCGCGGGGCTCATAAATCCCCTTGGGAAACCCCGAGATCGGTTGTTCAAATCAACCCCCCGCTACCACTTCTTCTCCCATTTGAATTACTAATAATTTTTATAAAAACAGGATAGAGCAGTGGCTGTGCTCCGACTACCGTATTGTACGCCCGGCACGATTCCAGACCCTCGATCGGCAATCGGACCCAATTAGAGGAGATGTGCAATCGATTATTGTTGCGAGGCATCCAACCACCCCACGGATTGTACACCGCTCAGCCACCCGGACTACGACCAAGCAGTCGCGCCATTCATCTGAAGACGAAAGAGTAGAAAAACACCACGCCTTCCATCTCTAATTCTTCCTAAGACTATTAAGATGCCAATTTCATGAATAAATTAGTCTAGGAAAAAACGGGAACACACGATGAATACAAATTCCTCGAAAAATTCAGATAAATTACTTCAGCAACGAAAGACGCAAGCATTGCATCGTTTTAATGAAATAGAGCAAAAATTACAACAAATCATTTGTTCAAAGTCCCTCGACAAATATACCACTATTCGCTGGATCCAAAAGCCCATTGAACTTACCAGACCACGCTTTGGTGCTAATGAAACAAGCACCCACAACCAATTAACCTTGGAATTATCGGAAGAGTTGCTTACCGAACATACCAATCTTCTTAATGTGGTATTGTGGCGTGAAGCATATCTACTTCACCTACCCCAAGTAGTACGCGTTGTAAAAGAAGCCGCTGACCTTGGTCTATATTGTTATTACAGATATGCTCTCAGAACCAAGAAACAGCGGCAGCGGTTTCTCCAAATCTGGGAAACCACTTCAACGCCCATAGAATATACCTTTTACCGTTATTATCCCATGGCAGGATTTACGTTTTTTGATAAACTTGTAGATGGCACCTTTCTCCAGAAGGCCAAACAATGGTTTAACCCATTTGATCAACTCTCAACAAAGATGCTTACACAGACTTACACAGAAAATCTCGAACGCTGGATGTTCAACTATCACAGAATTTTACGACCAATAGAACTTAAAATCCTTCGAGGCATAAACGATTGTCTTAACTGCTCACAGATTGAATTAGCTGATAAACTCAAAATCCGTCAACCAACAATAAGTCAAATAGTTAAGAGGCTTGCAGAAAAACACCTTTTGCGATTTGTTATCTTTGAAAATTATCCAATACTTGGTCTTCAACCAATTACAATCAAATTTTCCACTTCGAATATGAGAATTAAAAATTCCTTAATAGAAATAATCTCTAGAATTCGATATTCACTTGCTATTCAGGATTTTAATAACCAGCTCTTAGCTTCATTCTTAATTCCAACAGAACGAATGACACGATTCCGCCAATGGCTTAAACAAGTTTCTTCAAGTTTTGATCTTAGCATACCTGAACTACGAATGATTTCAGAAAGAATGCATGCTCGAAATTTTAATTTGTACGACCCTCAAAAGGGTGGTTGGTCTCTTGAAATCGAATCCTTATTTGACAACTTTTCGAGATTACTGTCAGATGAATGGATTACACATTTACCACCTATTAACTTTTACAAGTTGGCTTCTCCTCTTTCGAAAAAAAGTATCAAGATTAAACAACAAGATTTCTTTTTCATGCAAAGAGCCTCTGATGCTTATCTTGCTACTGAACACATGAAGTTTTACGAATCGCATGAGTTGAGACAAGCTGGATATAAAGAATCTGAACAGATGGCTTATCGCCGCCGAGTCAAATATCTTGAAAAAAATGAAGTAATTAGCCCACCACTCGGACTTGGATTGTTAAATATTGGCTTAAACACTGCTCTTTATCTATACATTGAATCACCATTAGAGGAAACTCACTTAATATTCAATGCGTGTCAACTATTTCCACATGTTGCGGGAAGAATATTCGATGATGGAGCCGGTGTGGCCACACTTCTTGTACCTTCTGAGTCAGCTGTAAATCTTCAGATTTCTTTAGACGAATTACTCACAACCTTTGATATTCCATCATCTACAGCTATTAGACCTGCATGGGAAGCGTATGGATGGACTGGCCCATATACTATAGATTCTGTTAACTACGACTTTGAAAAAAACATGTGGATTTGGACAAAAGATACCTTGCCACTACCTCGAACTTGATTCACTTTCAAGAAAATATTGACCAAATTACGAGGTTGCTACACAAAAAATCCATTTAGAAAAAAAATCCATCCGACTTTTTGCAAATAATTTAGGGTGTTTAAAGGGAAACTTACGTGAAATAAAGATTAGATAACCCTGGAGGCACCAAAAATGTGGCCCCCTCGTCGTCCTGACCCTCATATTATTTAGAATTTAAAAAGGAAATATCTCAATTCCTACTTGGTATATACAAGGAAACCGAAACGGTTTCCTTCCCTTTTTTTTCTTCATTTAGATTTTCAAGGGCAATCGGAAGGTAAAATTAACCTGAGTCCCTTGTATAGTCATCGTGTGGTTGGATGGCTGAATTGTGTCACCGAAGTCGCGTGAGCTGATGCAACGGTTCCTTCGCAAACAGGATCGATTAACCACGGAGCTCGTTATAGATTCCCTGTTTCGGAAAAAAGATCGTATCCTTTACTTAGCATGGAGTGATAACCCGTTATTCTATGACCGCCCACGGTTTGGTGCTATTGAAACCCAACGCGTGGACCCACTACATAGCGGCTGGCATGTCGCCATTTCCCGAGGCCTCAAAGATGCTGACTCCTATATTTTGGATTGGGTACTCTGGCGGGAAGCCCTCCTCGGCCTCCTCTTACCCCACTTGCGTCACATTCCCGAAGCTGCTGATCTGGGTCTCTACGCTGGTCTCCGCTACGGAAACTACAACGAACATGAATACAACGTTCTTACCAAAATCTGGAAGAAAGTGTCCCCACCCCAAAATTACCAGCATTACATATACGACGCACCCTTAGGCTTTCCGCTCTTCGACCAAGTTGTTACAGGCACCTTCCTATACCGCACCCTCCACTGGCTTAACACTCTACGTCCCACCAGTACTCCTCTCGCTTCATCAACCTACACGTCCGCACTCGAACGCTGGATGCTCGAGACCCATACACCCCTTACTACTACAGAGTTACGTATCCTTAGAGCGCTGAATAAGATAACTACTCTCCATCAAAGCAAGCTTGCAAAACAACTTCAAATGACCCCTTCTGCTCTTAGTCAAGCGTTGAATAAACTTGCTCAAAGACACCTACTTCGCCTATATCACTTTATCAATTTACCATTAATCGGATTAACCCCTCAAGAGATAATTCTACGGATACCTAACCAAAAGAAATGCAGACAGATTTCGTCTTTTTTTTCTGAAATTTGTTATACCTGGTTAATTAACTTCATTCGGCGTGATCTACTTCATTGTAGAGTTCTTATCCCAAACAGACGAAGAAAGACCTTTAACGATTGGTTAGAAGAACTTGTGATTCAAAATAAAATTTCATTATTAATGAACGTACAGAGTTCTGAGATTATTAACAATTGGAATTTTAGTTCATATATACCCGAAATAGGATGGCCTCAAGACTTTTTAGTAATTCTTGAAAAATCTCGAACAATTTTATCAGAAGAGATACCCGCTGAAGAATTGCCAAAAATGTACTCATTGAAATTTTCCTATAACTTTTTACAGAACACTCAGAAATTTCCCATCCAATTAAATCCTGAAGATTTTGTATATTTTAAACGAGACCACAGGATTATTCTCAGCACAGATCGAGTAACAGCACAACCATCCCTTGAGGCCCGTTCTGCAGGCCTTGCAGAAACAGCTCATATGAAATTTAGAAGACAAATAAGGAAATTAGAAAAAAATAACGTAAGTAGACTACAAGGATTGATTCTGTACCATGTGGGTTTAAACACAGTAATCCAAATTTACATTTTCGAACCACGAGATATTACTATTCAAGTACTCCAATCGCTTCATACACTTCCTAACATTAGTGGAGTAATTCTTGAAAATGGGAATGGTTTTGTCTTCCTTTATGTTCCGAATCATAGTGCTGTTGATGTTCTATCTATGTTACAGAAAATTTTTTCAAACCAGGAAATCGATGTAGCATTTCAAGTGAAACCCAGTTGGCAAGGAATGACAGGTTTTGAATCACCAATTCAACCAAAATACTATGATTTTGATGCAAAGAAATGGATATGGACTGAAAATACACTGCCAAAAATTCAGGTAAAAAAAGGAGGAAAGGTAGTTCTTAATATGGGAAAGGATGTTGAGGGGGGTACATTTTGTTAGATGCCTCCATAGATTTTATTGCTATAGGAGCCGTTCCAAAATTCTATATAAACAAAAAAAATTACATGAAAAGAGTTGAACTAATTTAACGGTATTTTATGAGATTTTTTGCAGGTAATTTAAACTCAGGAAGTTCGTTTAGAATCGTTTACCAATATGAGTAAGTCTGATTTTATTTCGATACTATAGTACGAAATGTTTTGGTGTTTAAGTATGAAATTACACACCAACTTTTGGTGATGGTATGTATCCTCTTCCTGGAGAAGAAATTGGTCCATTGGGCGTTTGCCCTTTCCCCTATTAACCAATTTCTCTTGTTATGTATGTCGTAAAAGTCGTATGAGGGCACGTGGCACTTCAATGTAGGAGTTTACTTTGATATAACGCCCGCGACCGAGCAGCGCGAGGCGTTGACAGGTTTCATCACCCTGAGGATGGACCCCAGGTGTCTGAAGGACATGTAGGTTATGATATTTACGAGCAAAGGGTTCTGGTGGTCCGCCACGGTTTGAAATTCCGTCGGTAATGAGAATAGCCCAGGATTCGTAACGGTTAGCACGTTCATATTGACTATAGGCAGTTTTGAGAGCATCAGCAATATTTGTATAACCTGCGGGTTCGGTATCAAGGATCGTATCAACGATTGAGTCAATGGTGATATGTTGGTCCATTGATTTGATAGTACTCGCGACGGTGTTGAAGGCAATTAGCGCGTATTTATCATGCCGAAGATGGTATGCAGCAACTGCAGCTGCTGTGGCAGCAGTAAGCAGTTTGGGACCTGCCATGGATCCTGAGGTATCGAGAATAATGGTTCCGATTTTTTTTCGTGCTACACGCTCAATGCCAACAATGTTGGTGTAGCTAACGTATTTGGGTTTTAGAAGGGTTTCCTCAAGCGTAGCATCTAGATCGAATTCATCGAGACCAGGATGGAAAGGAACATTCTGAATTGTTTCAGGTCGTAAACCGCGACCACTTATCCGAAGCGCCGAATGGATAATGGTCGCACGGGCAAGTTTTCGGAAGATTTCTCGATATTTTC
>JABXGY010000163.1 GCA_016550395.1 archaeon
GTAATTTCTTCAATGAGGAGCATAAGGGCTTTTTCGGCATCAAGGTCCCGTACTTCGAGGCTGGCGTCATCAAAGATGAAACTTGCTTCTTTCCATTTCCCTTCTCCGATTTGATACATCAAATACAGATAATCATCAGTCATGAGTATCGCGGATTTGACCTTCCATGCTTCTTCTAAGATTTCGAGAGTTTTGTTGGCGTTCTCCTCTTTGCTCATGAGACATCACTTCAGTATAAGTGTACTTTACATTGGCGCATAAAAATCCGGTGGTAAAAAAATGGTGGTTCTTACGAGGATTTAGGGTTTAATCCAAGAGAAGACAAAGTAGCGGATCTTCCCTTTTTCGGTGGCTGTGGCTAGGACAAAGCGTTTACGTACCGAGGTAGCAAGTCGACCAGCACGGACGACTTCGATTGCTGAAACTTCATCGGATTTTGCGATTACCTCGACGATGAAAAGTGAATGATCGATGCCCGGACCTTGTCGGTAGACTGCAAAATCTGCTCCAAATTTGAGCCCCGGACGAACGACGAATCCGCGTTTTCTGAGGTCTTCATATACCTGATACTTACGACTGAAATCTTGATGTTGTTCCTCAGCGATGGCAATTAATCGCTTTTCTTCTAATGGAATTTTAGAGTCTTCCATGAATATTTCGATGGTGCCCTTACGAAGTAGGTGAAGAGCTTCGAAAAAGGAGAGTTGGGAGGGGCGGTCGAATTCAGTGGTCTTGGGCTTCCGAATGCCAAGTGGTTTGCCATAGAATCCATTACTGTAGAGCTTTGAACCGTCTGCGGGGTTCCAGACAATGACTTTGTTTTCGACAATTTGGGTTGGAATACGTTGAGTGGCTGGCATTATAATTTACCTGGAATTCGACTGAGGTATTCAGAGGATTGGTGATTTAAAAGGAGTCCTATGGAATCCGAGCAATTGCGATAATTCGGACTGCGTCAGCTGCGTCTTCGGCTGCATCCGCAATTTCTTCAAGGTGTTGGCCTAAATCCTTAAGGCGTAATAAAACTTTGATATCAAGGTCGGATTGATAGAGGAACTGTCCAAATTTACGATGCGCCGCATCAGCATCTCGTTCAGCTGAATCAACTTCCATGGCCATCTCAACGGCTTTATCAGAGTTCTGCTCTAAGAACAGAATAGCTTGCCGCATCTTAAATACAGCGTCAGAAAGCGCATCCAACATTGCTTTAAAATGTCCTCGCGTCTCCTTATCGGGTTGAAATTCTTCAAGACCTGAAAGGTCCCAGGCTGAAGCCTCACAAAGATCAGCGATATCATCGGTTCGCATGACTAAACGGAAGTAATCACTTCGCCGAAGCATTGTTTCTGCAACGGATAATTCGTCCAAAATTACTCGTTTAATACTATCTGCTTTCCGTTCTAGTTTTGCCAATTTGTTAAAATGGTCACGGTGTCGTCCCTTTTTTCCTTCCATCCAGTCTTCAATCATGACACGAAGGGCTTTCGCTGCTTGTAAAACAACACCTGCATGATCTTGAGCAATAGCTATTGCTTTATATTCAGCACGATTTGCTGCGCGTTCTAAGGTCACGTTCGTTCAACCTCTCGGCGTGGGTGGGTCAGGTACACCTCTATTAAAGCCTATCGTATGCACTTTATCACGGAACTCCGAAAATAATTGTAGGAATGGTAAGGACCAAGACAATGGCTCCTAAAACGATACAAAAGATCCACCAGGGAACCCGTACGGCGGAATATCGAAGTACCGCTAGTGCTCCTAAACCAGTGAGAAAAGCTACTAACACTATCATCACGAAAAATATCCACGGTAGTACAAAAAGTGTCTCGCCAAAGATGAGGTCAAGAGCCACTACGCCAAAAGTAGCCGGAACAGCCAAAATGAAGCTCAAACGAAGTGCTTCTTCGCGTTTTACACCTCGAACTAATAACCAAGTTAATGTCATACCCGACCGGCTAATACCAGGTAGTACGGCAATTCCTTGAAGTAATCCTAACACGAAGGCTTCCTTAAGGGATATATCGATTAGTACTAAATCACCCTGAACCCCTCGCTGAAAATACAACACCACTCCTGTAACAATCAAAAGGATTCCAATAAACGCTGTGATCACATTTCCCAAAAAGTATGTTACAAATCCTTGAAGAAAAAAGTACAACGGCAAAGCCACCACTACAGTACCAAGGGTACCTACAACTACAAAGACAAACAGTGGGCCAAACAATTTCTGTGTCTTTGGTTCTACAGTCTTTTCTTTTTCTACTGGAGGTGATATTCGCGCGCATAACGAACCAAAGATGTCGCGGTGATAAAAGACGATGATTGTGAAGGCTGTACCAAGATGGAGCCAGAAGATAAGCGAGAGTGTAAAAGCAGCGTCAAAATGATATATGTTAACTGCAACAAGCAATATCTGCCCCTCACTGCTTACTGGTAGAAACTCAAGCAGTCCCTGCATCAACGCTAGCACAAGAAGCGGAATAATCATAGTCTCCTTCACCTAAGGCTCGTCACCGATGATACGAACTTCACCTATAAGGATTGTCAGTAAAAACGCGGACAAATATGCACCCGATTAGTTCCAACTATTACCCCTTAATGTTTCTTCTTGCTTTTTTATTGAGGGCGAATCGCTTAAAACCTGCCGTTGTCAAATTCTTTCGAGGATTGGCAGTGGATAACGATCAGAAGGCCCCCCCAATTGAAAACAAGAAATTAACCATCCTTCGTGAAATTGTACAAGAAAACCGAACCAGACGCGAAATTCTAGGGTGCCTTAGCGATGGCATGTGGCACACAACTTCCGAACTAGCGCGGTACGCTCGAAAAACTAATCCTGTCATGGGACTCGTGACCGTTGGCACAATTCTTAGGAGAATGCAAGAACAATTAGGGGAACACTTCCTAGAGCAAATGGTGCAGAAAGCCGAAGAAGGCATTACTTCTTGGCGAATTGGTGTGGACTGGTTGGATATTGTTAACGAAATCCTCAAAGAAGATGAAACACCATCGAATTCATCAATTTTTAACGCTTGAGCTAAGCTCTTTACTTTATTTGAAAAACACAGGGCTTAACACAGTCTGCACTAATAATCGGTCTTTTTATCGGTGCAAAACTTAAGTAGGAGCAGTAAGAACGGTTATTTTAGATAAAATAGGTGTAGTAAATGCCGAGAGAAAAAACCACTCGTGTTATTCCGCTTGCTCCCATTGACCGCCTTA
>JABXGY010000164.1 GCA_016550395.1 archaeon
CGGTCGCATATCATCGCCATTATTGGCGCGCTCTTTATCTTCGGTTTCACTGCCTTTGGTCTGTATGCTGTCTACAACTATTCCCTGGGCCCTGTCGTTATCAACAGTCTTGCCTATCTTGATGTTGCTGGAGATCCACTCTGGTGGAACTTATTCCCAATTGAACCGTTGGGTAACGTTCTCGCAATGTTTGCCACAGACATTCCCTATATCCCGCCATTTCTGACAATTTGTTTCGCTTTTGGCTGTTTTGGCGCTGCACTTGGACTGTTCATTTCAAGTGTGCGAAACATTTTTGCTTGGTCCTTTGACCGGGTACTTCCCAGCTCTCTTTCAGCGGTAGATAAGCGCTTCAGAGCACCCTGGGTGGCAATTCTTGTGACCTTCATTATCTGTATGACAATGAACATACTCTATATTTACACAACCGCTCTCGATTACTTCACCTACAGTATACTTGCCTGGTGGATTGCGATGGTCATTGTGGGCATCGCAGGGGTTATCTTCCCATGGCGCAGGAAGGACATCTTCGAACTTGCTCCAGAATTTGCTAAGAAGAAAATAGCAGGCATCCCACTGATCTCACTATTCTCACTCATTTCCATACCAATATCTGTGTTCATTGGATATGCTTCAGTATCTCCAGCGGTAGCAGGTACGATTGACTGGTCGTTTATGCTAGCAGTCATCGTGACATTCATTATCGCACCCATCATCTACTACATCAGTTACTTCTACCACAAGTCTAAGGGTATTACAATCAGTATGGCACAGGCGGAGATTCCACCTGAGTAATCGGGTTGAATCCCCACCCCCTTTATTTTTTAGAAAATATTCACCTTACACCAAACAGGGCTATTGATACCTACGAGTAAAGGTTAAGCCGATATGTGTTGATATGAAGAAGTTTGACTATACGTAAACTCCAAAAGATAATTTGTCGTTAGGAAAAAACTAGGTGCTGAATGTGTTTGACCCGTCAAATCTTGTCCGTGAGGGCGTGAAAAATTCAACAGGATACAATGTTAGCCATTTCATACGCGCATGGTCTAACAGAGATTTACTCCGAATGATGTCGAATGAAAACCCAATTCAACCCTCCAAAGCTGTTATTGAAGCAATAATTCGTGAGATAGATGAAACGAATTTGTATCCTGCACCACCAGCGGGGCTTTGCGAACGGTTCGCTAAACATGTTAAGATGAAACCGGAGAATATTGCTGTTTGTTCTGGTTCTATGGAGGTTATTGATGTCTTAATTCGGACGTTTGTTGAACCAGATCAGGAAGTGATTATTCATTCGCCGACGTTTTCTGCTTATGAAAAGTTCGCTAATCTCCATGGGGCAAAGCTTATCTCCGTTAAAATGAAGCCTCCGGATTTTGCGTATCCATTTGAAGAGATGGAGAGAAGCATTACTAAAGATACAAAAATTGTGTTTGTCTGTACACCGAATAATCCAACAGGGAATTATTGTAAAAAATCTGACATTGAGGAATTTGCGAAGAATAATGTAATTGTTGCTGTCGATGAAGCGTATGCAGAATTTATTGATCAAAATATGACGGATCTTATTGCATCTTATCGAAACCTCGTTTTTATTCGAACTTTATCTAAGGCATGGGGTCTTGCTGGTCTACGAATTGGTTACTTGATTGCTGATGAATCCGTGATAGACTACTTCAGTCGGGTGAAACAACCCTTTCATATTTCAATGCCAATTCAACGGGGAGTAGAAGCAGCTTTTGATGATCCCAATTATTTACGTGAACGTGTAGCTGCTAATAACCAAGGTGTGGATTATATTCGAAGAGAGTTGGACAAAATTCCTGGTGTGACCACATTCCCGTCGAGTGGGAATTTTGTTTTAATCAATGCAGGTGATACAGGGCATCAAACACAACAGATTATTGAAAAATTATTGGACATGGGAATTTTTGCCAGAGACATGTCTAGTCACCGCCTTGGAGGCGCATACTTCCGAATCACAATAAGCACAGAGGCAAACAATCGACGATTTATTGAAGCGATGAAGAAAATTCTCAAATCATGAGCCTGTCCTTTTCTTCAGGAAGGAGAAAATATGAGTGAAAAAGATGGTTACATAATTGCGCATGATTTTGGAACAAGTGGCGATAAAGCCGTTTTAACAGATTTAAGAGGTAATGTGTTGGCTTCAGAGTACATGGAATATCCCCTTCTTTATCCAAAATCACATTGGGTGGAGCAAGATCCAAAAGATTGGTGGAAGGCGTTTTCTAGTACTACTCGGGCAGTAGCGGAGAAAGCAAAATCTCCCGATGAAATTCTAGCTGTTGCACCATCTGCACAAATGATAACAATTATGCCCGTTAATCAACAGGGAATACCCCTACGAAATTCGATTAGTTGGCTTGATTTACGGGCTACTAAACAAGGAGATTGGCTTCAACAATTTGCGGATGAGATTTATCCAATTCTAGGTATGGCACCTTCAGCAAAAGACATTGTCAGTCGAATCTTATGGATAAAGGAAAACGAGCCCAAGATTTACGCGAACACTTACAAATTTTTGGATTGCAAAGATTATCTCGAATTGAAGCTTACAGGCAATTTTGTGACTGATTGGAGTAATGCTTCACTTTACGGACTCTTTGACATCAACAATCATGAATGGTCTGAACGCGTATGTGAAATTACAGATATTTCACCGGAGAAACTTCCCGATGCTTATCCCTCCACAGAAATCATCGGCGAAGTTACTCAAACAGCTGCTAAAGAGATTGGTGTGCCTGCAGGAACTCCTGTAATCGCAACAGGAGGTGATGTTGCGGTTGCTGCTATTGGGTCAGGAAGTGTCAATGATGGCGACAGTCATGTCTGTATTGGTACAGCCACCTGGATTGGAGTAACAACCAAAGAGGTTCTAATAGATTCGCAAAAGCGATACCTCACTATGTGTTCCGGTGATCCTGAGAAGAACATCCTTATGGGTGAAATGGAAACTGGAGGAGCAGCTTTACGCTGGTTACGAGACACGCTGAGAAACTTTCCAAATATATCCGATATTGAAGCTTTTTCATATTTGGATATGGACAAGTGGGCAACGAAGGTGCCCCCTGGTTCAGATCAGTTAATATTTACACCCTGGATGTCAGGAGAGCGCTCTCCACTCAATGATCATAATGCACGCGGGACATATTTGGGCCTCAAGCTGGGTCATACGGCCGGTCATTTAATTCGAGCAATTCTTGAAGGGGTAGCATTTAACATCAGATGGATCCTTGATTCAGTCGAGGAAACAGCTCCATTTCAAATTAGGGATATTTGTGGTGTTGGCGGGGGGGCAGCGAGTAAATTATGGATGCAAATTATTTCAAATGTGACAGGTCGAAAAATCCGAATTGTTGAAGAGCCCTTAAACGCTGGTTCAATTGGGGCATCATTAACAGCAGCTGTAGCGTTGGGTGTTTTTCCAGATTTCGAATCGCTATTAGAAGTGATTCCGATCAAAACGCGTTTACAATGTGAACGAGAAGCTTTTGACATTTATTCAAAGCTATTTCCCATTTATAAAGAGGCTTATACGCAATTATCCCCTATCTTTAACAAGCTAGCAGAGTTGGATAAACATTAGGATATAAAGCTTAGTAGGAATATCTGTTCCCAAAAATATGAGGTTGTTATCTTTCGATGAATGAATCGCCGAAGGCTCCAATGTCAGACAAAGATTTTTTGCAGGAAGCTATCCACATCGTCGATCAAGCCGAGGAATTTGGCGTTACTATTCGCATTCTAGGGGCATTAGCTATCAGAATGCAAACCCCGCATAAAATTGACTTACATCGGACCCTTGACCGGCTTGGTGAAGGCAAAATGAGCTTCACGGATATTGACTTAATTGGTCCAAAGGCTCAAAGGCGAAAAATTGAGAATTTTTTTGAGAAAAAATTAGGATTTGTAGTTGATCGGTATGCATTACTTGCGGCAAAAGATCGCTACATCTATCATCATCCTGAGAAGCCCTATTATGTGGATGTTTTTTTAGACTGTTTAGATTTCAGCCATAAAATTGAGTTCGCTCATAAGAAAGACTTTCATCGACTGAGTCTTGATAAACCTACAATAACGTTAGCAGATCTGGTTTTAGAAAAGACTCAGATTCATGATATCAATGAAAAAGATATCAAGGATCTTATCACGTTATTTGCTGGTCATGAAGTCGGTACTACTGATAAAGATCCAAAAACAATTAACGAAGCTTACATTGCTGAAGTGCTTTGTAATGATTGGGGATTTTGGTATGATGCAACTGCAAATCTAAAAAAGGCCTTAGATTTCTGCAAGAAATACTGTGAGGAGGGGCTTGTTGAAAAAAGTGAAAGTGATGCAGTGGTAGCTAAAATCGAAGAATTATTGAAAACCATTGATGAGCATCCGAAGACAAAGAATTGGGAAAAACGTGCGAAAAAGGGAACTAGTAAACAATGGTGGAAGGATGTCGAAGAATCAGATCGAGGAGCAGATCAACACACCATTAAGAGAAATAGTTGGTTCTGAACCGAGAACTAAATTTTGGTAAAAATTATTGTTGCATTGTTCCAGCCTTGTGTTTGATTTCACCATATTTGACAAGTGCCCAAATGGCTTTTGCAGCTCTTGCAGGAGTGGGAAGGGCTGGAATTCCAGCTTCCTCAAGAAGTCTCGCACCCTTCATAGTAAACCGACCACCCGCTGTACAAGCTACAAGAGGTTTATTATATTTTCGAACAATTGCAACTAGCCGATCAACAATATCAAGATCTAAGAGCGGAATTTGCATCATTACAACTGCTATGGCTGCATCAAAATGATCTATTCCTAGAAGGACATCGAGGGCAATCTGGTACCGTTCTGCATCTGTATCACCTGTAAGGTCGATGGGGTTGTGAACACTGCAATAACCTGGGAACGCCTCCCGTAGTATCTGTTTCTTATCTTTGGGAGTTTCAGGAACAGATAATCCGAGTTCCTCACAAGCATCGACTGTCATCACACCTGCCCCGCCAGCATCTGTAACAATGAGAATACGGTTGCCATCAGAGGTAGGCTGAGTAGCCAAAGCTTTGGCCATTTCAAAACCATCTTCAAAGTCATTAGCAATGATAATTCCTGCTTGATGAAAGGCAAAATCATAGAGCCGGGCATCACCTGCCAATGCTCCTGTATGGCTGGCAGCAGCTGCTGATCCTCGTTGAGTCCGCCCAGCTTTTACAACAATAATTGGTTTTTCTTGTGTAACTAACTTTGCGGACTGTAAATAACTTGTTCCGGTGCTAGGTGAGAGGCCCTCTAAATATTCTACAATGACATGGGTTTCGGGATCTTGGCCAAGGTATTGGATAAGATCGATTTCATTGACATCTGCCTTATTACCGAAACTAATAACACGACTGACGCCTAACCCAGATAAGGCATTCATGTCGAGAATGGCTGCTGCAAAGGCTCCGCTTTGGCTAATGAAACTGATGTAGCCTTTTCCTGGTCGACCCATTCTTGATGCAGGAAGAAAGGTAGTGTCAACACCTGTATTAGTATCATAAATTCCCACACAATTTGGACCGATAACACGAATTCCGCTGCGTTTTGCGATGTCTATGACCTGTTGTTCAAGGTAGGCTCCCTCAGGTCCTGTCTCTTTGAATCCTCCGCTGATAATAATAACGGCTTTTACACCTTTTTCTTCGCAATCACGCATGATATGGGGAACAATCCCGGCTGGAACTGCGATTACGGTTAGGTCGATTGGATCAGGAACTGCAGAAACACGTTCGAAACTTGGGATTCCTAACACATCGGCGGTGCGTGGATTAATTGGATAGGCAGTGCCTTTGAAAGCAGGTTTTAAAAAATTACGAAAAATCACGCCTCCCACGCTTGTTTTGCGGGCGGAGGCTCCCACTACAGCAACCGTACTGGGATTGAAAAATGGTTCCAAGTCCGAATTCATGACACGAATCCCTCAAGCGACCTCCACTTTTGACTTAGCAGCTATATCGGATTAGAGAGGTGCACCGTGGACATCCATCTCGAAATCTGCAACGAGGTTCGTGATAGTGTCAATTACGCCTTTGATACTTCGTATTTTAGATACTGTATCCATAATATCGCGCATTCCCTTTCGCTCGATTTCGACGACGAGATCGTACATACCGAATAATTTATGAGCTTCGGAAATGGCTGCGAATTTTGAAAGTTCTCGAAGGATTTTGTCTTCTTGATGGGGAGCTACTTTGATGAGGACATATGCTTTGTAGATAAGAATCCACTCCTAAGTTTTAGGTTTCAGAAGGTTGGTTAGGTGATAAGCGTTTTGTAGGGAGGTTACCGCTCGGTGTGAATTGGAATAGACGGGGATGTTGAGATGTTCGAAGCTTTGTATCAAGAGATTATCCCGTTCTGTTGCAGGAATCACCGCAACAATTGTTTTCTGCTCTTCTAGTGCTTTGAGGCGCTGTCTGAGCATCACATAGAGATAATCGGGATCAATTTCAGGTGAATCAGGCAGTAAACTGATGATGATACTATGGACATTAGGGTCTGGTAGCATGATGCGAAGGGCTGTGTCTAACCGAACCTCATCTGCGTTCGTATAAAGACAAATGGGATTTTCACAGCGACAGTATGGTGGGAGATTATCTTTTAGATTGCTCGTGGTCTCAGTTTTTAACTTTGCCAGTTCCAGCTGAGACTCGTTAAGCGCACTAGCCGCATAAACACAGTAAGCTCCAAAATTTGAAACAGCCGCGACACCAGGACCCTTCGGAAGGGGTTGTGTTTGACACAGAAGCGCGAGATCAACAGCGCGCCCCCACGATGGGGTCACGAAGAGGTTATTTTGCTCAGCCAGCTCTTGTGTGAGAGGAATAATGGCTTTTCCAGTTCGACGATGAAGACCAAGTTGTGAAGTAATGGCAGCAGGAAATAAGGAGATAATTACCGGTTTTTCAGCACTGTGCGCTTGTCGCATTACCTTTCGGAATTTCGAGAGATTTGAGATTTGTCCAGCTCCAAGAAGAATAACACGCATAGAAGTATCCTGAATAAAAAAAGCGAGAATGTCCGTTTCGTTTATCCCAAGTGTTTCACCAAGATCCACAAATCGTGAAATGCCACAACGGTATTTACTTAATTGTTCAAGTAAACCATAGGCAACATCACGGTTATCTGTAATGACACCTGCAGCTCCATCAGGGGGTCTAGCTAACATTTCAGATGGGAGAGGAAGTGTATCCAGATGCGTTATAGAATCGTATAAGCCTGCACTGCGTGGACCAATAACTGGACAGGGAAGGTTTGAAATTAATTTCTGAAGTTCACCCAGAAATGCCTGTGAAATTTCAATAAGCAATAGAATAGCGAGGGGGTGGCGTTTACTAATTAGGCGAATAGTGTCAGTGATTTCTTTGGTTGGAGCTGCGATTATCCAAAGATGCTGACCCTCCGGCACTTCAGTAATTGTAGCGTAGGTTTCAAACCCAAGCACCCTTGCTTCGGTAGGATTCACATAATAAACCGATCCCTGATAATCACGGAGGAGAGTTCGAGCTAGCTGGAATCCGAAGGATCGAGGATTGGCACTTGCACCGACGAGGACAATAGAATCTGATGAGAAAAGTGCACTCAGTTGATTTGTGGCGGTCTTGGTAGCCATGTATGACACCGAGTGGTGTAACACACCATTGGTTTGTGCGTCGCTTTTAGTGTGTTTCACTTAAGAAACATTCGCAATTCGAAGAGTTAATACCTCTAGGCTTTTTTCGTATTTCAAAAAAGAGGATGAAAGTGCTCTATTCTGGTTACTTGACATGGAAGATACAAGCAGGGTTTTTAGTTAATTGCTGTAGTTGCGTTTCAAGTTCTGAAATCTGGACTTTGACTTTTGCATCGGAAGTATCAGATGCTTTTGATTTTTTGAGCTTATATTCTAATCTCGCCCGATTAACATAAGCTAGACGAAGATTTGTTTCGACTGTGGCATCTTTTGCTCCCAGACTTTTTTTAATGCCAGTAATGAAGGGTGTACAAATGAATTCTTCACAACGCAATCCATATTCAAGATTACCAGCTAAAATTCGATCCCAAAAAGGACAGGTCGTTACGTATAGAGTGTTATTATCAACCTTAACCACGCGCCCAAACATAGAATGCCCAGCTTCAATAGCTTTGATGATGGTTATTCCTTCCTTTTTAGCAATCTCCCCTACTTTTTCACCAGCGACCTGCCAAGAATTTTGAAGACTTTCAATCATAGAAAGTGCACCCACGCGGTCACGCATACTCCACCATAATTCGTCCATCCATGCAACGATGAACTCTTGTAACGTTTTGAATTGATCCATACTTGTTCACTTCAACATCTGTTCATTTCATGGACTTTTTCTGCGGTTGCCAATTCTTCCCCCAGGTATCAACATAAGTAATTTCTTCAGGTGGCTGGCGTGGTGGACCACGAACACGAGGAAATTTCGGATAACCAATAGCTAAACACATGATGGGTGTCCAATGTGGATGAGGGATGCCTAATAATTCAGAGATTTCTCGTACGTCATCATAATGATCCAGTTGTACACTGGAAACGCAAGCGCCCAAGCCCAAGGCTGTAGCAGCAAGCCAGCAGTTCTGCAAAAACATGCTCCCTGCAATTATGGAGTGACGGAGACTGCTCCATCCATAAACACCACCAGTTCCTCGGAGCGTTGGCTGAGAGTTGCCAACATGCGTGGCTTCAACTACTAAGACCAGTAAAATGGGAGCTCCATCAGTTTCGGGTTCTCCTTTGATATATTCGAATCGTCGACCTGTTATGAGCCAGTCAATGGTACGTTCCCGACTAGGCAAGGCTCTTACATAGTTTAAGCGGCGTTCAATTTCTTGACGGGGAGTTATGCGTCCAAATAACTCGATAGTCCGTTCAACGGCCAATTCCCCGATCCGCCGTTGTTTTGCCTGATCCTTTACTAAGATTACCCGCCAAGGTTGCTGATTTTCTGCACTTGGTGCATATCCACCTGCTTCAATAATTTTGTAAAGAAGGGCCTCGCTAACCGGGCGATTAGTTTCGTAGTCACGAATGGCGTGACGCCCTTTGATGAGATTGAGCATTATTTCGCCATTCGATGAGTCGGGGTTTTCCATGAGATGCATCCTCAAATGAGCTTGTCTTAAGGGAAATAGGCTGGACCTCCACCTAATAGTATTACCGGTTATTCCTGATTGAAATATTCAATAATTCCGGAGGCAAGTATTGGAATATTACTTCCCTTCTTCAGAATCATCCATAACAAATTTCTTCTTACCCTTCACAACCTTCCCTTTCGGCATATCCTTGTCTTTCTTTTCTCGAAGAGTGCTCAAAACTTTTTGTTGTTCCTCAGGAGTTAAGTCACGAATTTCATCAAGCACTCGTTGTCGTTCTGCTTCAGACAGTGCGGGGAACTCGTCAGGGCCAAGCATCTCATCTTTTATAACCTGGGGTTTATCAGAGACTGCTAAAGTATGGAAGACTTCATCCCATTCTTCCTTTGGTAATTTTCGTAATTGAGCAGCAATACGTTGTTTTTCGATCGAACTCAGCCTAGGAAATGTTGCCAATCGCTGCTGAAGCTCCTGCTCTATATCTTCTTTGAGTTCAGGTTCTCTGGGTTTCCGTGCAAAGCGCGTTCCATCCTCCATCTGCTTCTTCAAGTCATCTAAAAACCACATACGTTCAGCAGCAGGAATTTGCTTCATTTGCTGGAAGAGCTCCAATTTCTGCTCATATTCAATAAAAGGAAGGTTTTTTAATTCACCCCAAATTGCCTCATCCTCTGCTTCCTTTTCCCTCCAATCGATTTCTCTTGGTAAGACTAGTGTGCTAACAGGGAGACCAATGGCAGCGTAGTTGGGACTTATCAGATCGGATATAATATCAGAACGATCGGAAATTCGCGTGATTTCCATTTTTGAAAGTCTGGGAATATCTCCCTTTCCTATAGTCTTTGACATTTTCCGTATTTTTCGAACCATCCAAGGTACAGAAAATACTCGCGCATAAGCAAACCAAGTAATCAGCATGATCATTACAATAACCGCGATGATTGCCACATAGGAGCCAATATTTTGAACTAATGGATTAGGATTCACCACTAAATTGAGGGTTATTGCCTCTGGAGTTTGGTATTGTGAAGGAGCTATGGCTTCTATGATAATAAAGAATGTACCTGTATTTAGTCCACTATTACCAGTATAGGAATAGGTCCCGTTATGATGATTGGTCATTCGCACACTAAATAATTGTAATGCTTCAATTGTGATTGTAAGATTAGCATCAGAAATGAGGTAATTGTTATGAATATCATAGAAGGTAACACTTACTACAAACGTGCTAGTTGTAAATACCTCAATTTGATCTAATGATTTCATTATTGCAGTAGGAATTTTAGTCAGGTTGACTTTAAAGCGGAGTTCCTTTTGGCTCATAGTTTCTTTGGATGCACTTACAAAGAGATCATATTCATCATACAGAAGCCCGATTGTATCAATGGTGGCGTTGTAAGTACCAGGTCCCACATTTACGAAAAAGCCACTTTTCAGTTCCGCTCCACCCCGATCTCTTAGTACATATGAAACATTAGCTGCATTGATTGGTAGCCCATCAGGTGTAGTGAAGTTCACACTAACAGTAAAGGAATCTCCAATTACAGTATCGAAGTTTGCAGGTGTTATATTTTCAAATTTTGTATCAGTTGGTCGAATTGAAATCAGCATAATAGAGGTTATTGCAGTATACTTAGCGGGATTTGATGCCCGTATAGTGACTTGGTGGTTAAAACCGATACTAGCATTAGCCAGGAAAGATACATTATAGAGTCCATTTCCTATCCACGTCATATTTACAAATCCTCGATCTGCCCAACTATAGGCCACATAGGCATCATTAACTGGATTCAGAAGATGATCTGTGATTTGGACCGTGATATTCACCGGTGTGTTGTATTCAACATCCCACTGTCCTGAAAATGGATTAATGAGTTTAATTATCAATGGAATGCGCGTTATGTCCAAAGTAACGAAAATAGTTTGTGAGTCGTAGTGTGGAGGGAGCTCGACATCAATTTGGAGACTATGAATGCCCACAGAACTACTTGAAGTGTTTAGGATAATGAGATAGGTTCCACCGTTATCGATAATGGTATAGAACCCTGGATCCCAATCGATTGCAATGTTTGCAAAAGAAATATTATTGCCCGGATGGTCCAAATCTTCGTAGGTGATCGTAAAGGTTACATTATCACCGATAGGTACACTTTCATAATCATGTAAAGCATTGACTGTAGTTCGAATCGTTCGAATCCAAAAGTTTAGAATGTTATTGCCATTCAAATAATGTTGTTTTGTCGCTCCAATATTCAGTTGATAATTCCCCTCGGGCTGAATTCCTGTTTGAATCTTAATTATATAAACGCCTTGACCTGCATCGTAGGTAACATTCCAAAAGACTGAATCCCAGTTGCAGCTAATTGTTGCACCTGCAATTATCGATTGTGGGGAGTGATCTGTATTATTGAATTGTAAAACGATTGTGAGAATGTCTCCATGAGGAATGACAGTACCCTGTGGGGTATCTGTAATAAACAAAATTGTCTGAATATCTCTTACCTGGAAAAAGACCACCGTTTGGGTTGTCTGGTAATGATCCTTGGTGAAGGTAAATGTTATTGCATACCCGTGAGTTCCTTGCGGTATCTTTGTCGTGTTTAGTGTTATTGTATAGGTACCATCGCCATATGGAGTAATCCAATAATCAGTTCCTTCAGTTAACCAGATGCCGTGAGAGGTGAAGGAAATTGTAGCACCAGGAATCCCAATGAAGTTATCAACATCTGTAAAGTTCAAAGTGATTAGTACATTTTCGCTCCAGGGAACGGTGGGAGTATCGACGAGCCCTAGACCCAGGGTAGATATGGAACGAATTGTCAATTCGTAATTTTGAAGTTTAGTCTGATAATTATCGCGATTAAAGCTGATAACCACGGAATAGATATTTTCGTCAGCCATTGCACTGATAATAATAGTGTAAGTGCCATCAGTATGATTAATTATAGTTGGAGCAGGCAGCCCAGGATGTGTGATAATAACAATTGCATCCGTAATAGGAATGCTGGCAGTTTCTACAATATCAGTAAAGTTGAATGTTACACTGAATGTTCCGCCCCATGGCAGTATTGCTGTTGAGCCGGGTTGATCCTTAGTCAACTCAGTTTTTCGAGACTCAATATAAAGCTGAATAAGTATAGTTTGTGTTGAATATCCTGATTTACTAGCAGTAATATAAATCTGAATTACTCCAACATCGAATGAGATGGTATCTAGTGAATAATAGTAATACCCAGTAGTAGGAAGAGAACTCATATCATCTTGAGGTAATCCTCCAATTTGGATTTTCACAGTATCTGCAAGTAGCCCTGTTGAAGTTGTTACATTTTCATAATAGACTGTGACATTGAAATTCTCGTTCCAATAAATGTGAACCTCATAATTGTCAAGATTTTGATCAAATAGTGTCCAACCATCTCCGGTAGGTGGATATTCAATGGTAGTACGCAGTGCATCGAGATTGGTCGCATAATTTCCGATATTGATGATGATTATAAAATCATGTGTTTGATATTCCCATGTATATCCTTCGATACGCATTGAAACGTTATATCGGATTTTTTCGATAGATCCATAGCTAGGGTCATTTTTTGAGAATGTCCGATCTACAGCGTTATGCGTGAAAAACCCGGTTCCTGTAAAAGTCCAGCTTGAACTTGTAGTGTTCCATTCATATGAAGTATAGTTGACGATGACACTGGGCCAGGGACCAATGCCATCTGAGACAAAAGCACCTTGGTAAGGATCATAAAATTTAACAATGCTAGTATAACCAGCAATTGCCGAGGTTTCACCTGTGTATTCATTTGGTCCTGTAATCAGAGTTGGTTTGACCATTACTAGATCAATTTTACCAATGAGATTGAAGGTGAAGGTAATTTGTGTGCTTTCATCATAACTAGCATTTACACATCCATACCGAAAGAGCTCAACATAGATTTCTGCATTGGGATTTGGTTCCATGAGATTCGTAAAGACTGAGGTTGAATAGCCTCCAAGCCCATCTGGTGTCATAGTAACGTATTGAAAGACAAGATTTCGATCAAGATACCGGACACGGTAAATAGTTGCGTCAGATATTGGGGTTCCAGTGTGATTGTTATACCACGTAACTTCGATGTCGATGGAATCCTGTTGCCAAAGGAAACTAGTTCCATCAGTCCATCCCACGCGAGTGTATCCTGTGTCCACAACTAATGTGAAGAAGATTTGGCGATTTCCACATTGAGTCTCATTACTAAAAGCTACAGTGACTATCCAATTTTGACCTAAAATGGCATCATCTACATCTGTGAGTTGCCATGTATCACTTACGAATGTATTATTGTTCTCGAAGAAGGTGTAAATTTCGTCATTAACCCATCGTGTGCCATTTGGGTAATAGATACTAACATTTGCAAAATTCGATGGATTCGGATAAATAGGTTCAAGTTCCGCCATTACACGGAGATAATCATTATGAAAATAATAACCGCCTGCCTTTAGATTTTCCCAAGAATCAAGTGGCGTAGTGCGTTTTTGTAAAACGACCTGTTTAAGGTAGTTTTGACTTGTGACTTGTATCTCACAGATTTCTAATTCTTCAGCTTCGTTATCTCCAATTTTAATGAAATTACTTGGAGGATGAATAGTAGAAACTGATAATGGTCCAAAACTCCCACTTGCATTGGTAACTTCCCAGCCTGCAAATAGATGAAATCCAAAAGAATATGTTACATGACCAGGTGGAGGGCGTCCACCGGGTATGATATATTGGATTGTCCAAGTTGGAATTCCATTTACTGGTGCAGAGAAAGTCGTGCTTGCACCTGCCAGAGTCAGGTTCTTCACGTACATTCCATATTGATAATTAAATGAGATGTTACTGAAGTCGAGGGAGTAAAATTGGAACATTTGGTCGGTACTCCAACTATTCGCCCAGGGAATGGCTTCACGATAATTCGGGTCTGCATAAATGTCAACGCTGCCATCTGAGCTCAGTGGTAAATCATTAACGGGGTGTCCATTGAGTGTAAGGCCAGCCTCGCTAGGCGTTACTTGTGACCCAATGATGTATTCAAAATTATCGAAATAGATGTGTCCTATAACATATTCATTTCTGGTTTCTTGTTTAAAAATTGTGATACGAAGCTTGACTTCCCCATTAATTCCAGCTGTTGTGAATTCCTCAAAACCCCAATTATCACCATATTGGTTTCTTAGGTCCCTAGTATGTTTCACCCAACTGCCTTTCAGGCTTCCTTCATTCCAGATTTCTATTTTAACATAAAGCCAGTCCTCAGCGGTGAAAAAAGTGGACAACTTGATTTCGAATCGAACAAGCAAGTAATTAGGGATCAGTGTGGACGTATAATTAAAATCATTATCAATGTAGGCCGTCCGTTGCCAGAGAAGTCTCTTATCAGCGAGATCAACATCCATTACATATGTGGGGTTTTGCCCTAATACCGGACTTATTGAGCTAACAATGGGATCATAAGGCTCTAAATTAGTTAGATTCCACGTGGAACTGAAAGCTGTGAGATTCTCAAAATCTCCATTGGGTAAAGGATTGGTGTAACGATAGACATCAGAAACGTTAGCCTGGAGATGATAACCCCGGTACCCGGTTGGGTACCAATTACTATCATATGTGAAACTGCTTCCATTTACTTGATTATGGATTACTGAACTGACGTTCTGGGCAAATTCGTGGACGTCAATCGGTACCCCTGTTCCTTGATAAGGTGAATCAGGAGCAGCGTCAGCAATGAGAAAGCGCTCGTTTCCTTGTGGAGCAGCCAATAAGATGGCTAAAAAAATCATTCCAAATACTAGTAAAATTACTCGATTGCCTTTTTCCAAGTTGCCCACACCTCATCTATTGTAAGGATTCGCCGCGTATTATCCCTACTGATTCTAAGTTGTATAATGGTCTACAAACTTTATGAGGATTTGGTGAAATGTTCCTCTAGATTAATTTTGGATCTAGAGAAGAATTGGTCATTAATATGGTTCGTATTAGGCTGTCATGCAATTGCCAATACTTTACCAAGCAAAAAAAGCGGGTTATGGATATTTAGTCGTCCTTTTTTAGCATATAATTAGAGTAGGATCAGTTTCTACTGATTTGCTGAAAATTTCTTGTAAAATTGCTTGGAGCTATTTGACCATAACTTCTTTTCGAACATAATAGTCTGTAGATTACCTTGTTAAATTTTAACAGCAAGAATGTACTGAATCAGTGATGTAAGTAAATTTACTTAGATTCTTCAGATTCATCATCTGTAAACTTCTTTTTACCTTTTACAACCTTCCCCTTAGGAGGTTTTTCAGCATGTTTCTCTCGGAATGTTCTTAATACTTTTTGCCGTTCTTCATCAGTAAGATCTTTGAGTTCTTCTAATAACCGTTCTCGCTCTTCCGCAGTTATTGCCGGAAATTCATCTGGACGAAGTAACTCTTCATCTTTGACTAATTCAGGTTTAGATGAAACAGATAAGGTGTAAAAAATTTCATCCCATTCCTTTTTTGGAACCTGCCGAAGCTGCTTGGCGATACGTTCTTTTTCACTTTTACTTAATTGCGTGAACTGCGCCAAGCGTTTTTGAAGCTCTTGTTCTAGGTCTTCTGAAAGTTTGGGTTCTTTGACTTTCCGAGCGAATCTAGTTCCATCGGCCATCTGTTGCTTCAAATCTTCAATGAACCAAACACGTTCGGTTGCTGGAATTTGTTTCATCTCTTGGAATAATTCGAGTTTTTGATCGTGTTCCAAACGGGGTAATTTTTTCAATTCTGCCCAAATAGCTTCATCCTCTGCAAA
>JABXGY010000165.1 GCA_016550395.1 archaeon
AGGACATCAAACCAGTGAGGCGTAATTCTGCATCAGTTACTAGAGAATGTTGGTGTCGGTCAATTGCGTGATAGAGGTCATGCCACAAAGTTTGCAGATATACACCCCATAAGTAATACTCAGGTTTACCACCTCAAGCTGTGTGTTTAATGAGTAGAAAAAGATTCGGTGACCGTTAAATCTGCAAGAATTTCAGAGGTTTTTGGTGCCAGTTAGCAAAGTTTTTGTTAGCCAAACGGTTGTGTCAATTGGTGGCATTCAGTGGTTTCCAAGCGGTCAATAGTGGCAGCTATCTCCCTAACCATCATCATATTACTTATTCTAAGTTTTTTATGGCCACTTCTCTTCCAACCACCTATTCCTCGCCAGGAAGAGTATGATGACGTTCCTGATTGGGGCACTGGAGTCACGGTGGGAACCGATGACAGTTTTTTAGATAATATCACCCTCGACGATGTACCTCTAGATTTGAACTGGTCTCTTGATCCGTCTTTCACAGTTGCGGTAATTTCACCAGTTGATCCCCCACGCTATTGGCGAAGCACCGCTTATGATAGGTATACTGGTACTGATTGGGAAAAAAGTAGTAATGCCACCCAATTACTTACCCCAGTGACTCCTGGTTCTGAAATCGTGTATACCATTGTCCAGAATATTACCCATCAAGTGGCTGGATCGTTTCCATTATTATCTTTATGGCCAGAACCAAGGATTATTTCAAATTCTATTCAATGCCCTCATCTTCCATATCCAGATTCTTATGATCTTGAAACCGACCAGTATGGCACAGCTATTCTGAATGCACGGTTCAGCAGCACAGGAAACACCACAGTAGAATACCAGGTAACTTACAATCCACGAAATTGGACGACAATACGGCCTTTAGCCCAATCTGCGAGTTTAACACCTGCAGCCATATTGGCGCAATATCAGCAACAGGGGCTCAATCAACCAAGCCCGGCAACACGTACATACATTCAATCGGAGTTGAGCTCAATTCTTGCCGGAGTCCCGGATAATGCCTTTGAAGAAGCCTTTGCCATCTTAAATTATTTCAAGAGTACTTTTACCTTTGATCCCTTGGTACCACGTCCAGGAGCTAGTGATGAGCATGTAGCTTGGTTTCTTGCACAGGGTCGAGGTATTGGTCTTGATTTTGCTACTGCGTATACCATGTTTCTACGCGAGAGTGGTATTGCAGCGCGTCCTGTTGTTGGCGCAGTTTTGGGCACGAACAATGGTTCCCATAGGATATTACATCTTATGCATGTGCATTTCTGGGTGGAGGTGTATATTCCCACCTCGAGTGTAGAAGGGTATTGGTTACAATTTGACCCTACTCCCTTACCTAGTTTTATCACTGATGGAAGTCCGCCACCAACTCCTTCCATCAAGAAACCACCTGACCCGGGGGCTATGGATCAAGATCCCTACGTAATTAGTACCTACTATGATCTCTCAGTCAGTGTGGTACCGACAGTTGTTTATCGGTCTGAGCCCTTTCAAATCATGGCAATTCTTACTCGAGATGGCGCTCCGGAGCCCGGAGAATCACTTATGTTCTATGATGATACAGAAAATTGGTTACTTGGTAGTAATGTGACTACAGCAACTGGCGAAGCTAGCATCACCTTCCAATATAATTACTCTGCGATAGTAGGTTTTCATCTTCTTCGTGTTGCCTTTCATGCTCAAAGTGAGTATGCAGGTATAGCACTTCATGGCGCTGCAAATTTGTCTCTTTCACTAACTCCACAAGAAGTGAATCGCACTACCTCTGTTCATTTTAACGGTACACTAATCGATGCAGTGAATGGTAGAGGGATTTCCTATAACGAAACAGGCTTAACCGGCGTTAGTATTCTTCTAAATAATATACTGATTATTGAACCATGGACAGATGCGTTCGGTCGCTATTCAGTCGATTATATTATCTCAGCTTCCCAAGCACCATTAGGTCTTACTGCCGTTAATGCCACATTCGGAATTTTAGGTATAATTGATCCAACTAATAGCACCATCAAGACTTTGAACATAACTGCAACCTCACAACTTTCTGTACAAGCCGTCCCTAACTCTATCCGTTCAAATAGTACAGCCACCATCCAAGGGCAGTTGCAATATGAAAATAGCACTGGAATTGCGAGCCAATCCATCCAACTCCTCTGGAACGGAACACTCATTGGATCAGCCATAACAGACAGTGCTGGTTATTACGCATTGAATCATACTCCCATCCCCATTGGATATGTTACTATTGAGGCACGATTTATGGGTGCTCCTTTAGTTTATGGTTCCAATGCTGGAAATACAGCGCGTGTGCATGAGGAAGGAGCCATCATAATCTTTGTTGATGACGATGATGGCGACGATCTTACTCAACGTGGAGGCAATGTCTACTTTTCAGGTTGGGTTGAAAACCAAAATGGAACACGCCAAGGATTCGTGACCGTCCGGATTTTCATAAATGGATCAGAAATTGCACAGACAGTAACTCTGGCTAATGGTTCATTCTTTTATACATATCAATTAGATTTTACTCAATCTGTTGGCGCAAAAGAAGTTACTGGTGATATTATTCATGGAACCTTAGTCGTCATAAGCAGCTTTGACTATTTTGCGATTAATTCAACGACTCAGATCCAGAATCTTTCCTTCAATATGACTCCTGCAATGTTAGGAGAATCAGTTACATTAACTGGTCAATTAATTGATGACCAAGACACAGGTCTTTCCGGGCAAATTCTTAGCTTGACTGTCTCTTATCAAACCACTTCGATTCCGCTAGGCATTACATTTAGCCAACCAGATGGTTCATTTTCTTATTCATTCGTCATTCCAGTTAGTATTCCAGGAAGCATCTCTACGGTCTCTTTTGATATTAGCTATCTAGGAACGCCTTTCCTAGGACCTAGTAATAGTTCAGAGCCCCTTGATGTGTTTTCTAATGCAACCCTATTGATTGATGTTTCATCTGGTCCTTTTGCATGGAACGCAAGTATACCAATAAACGGGACCCTTGTGGATAGTTTTGGTCGCGCCCTAACCAATCGAGATATTCAACTTTTCATTGATAATACTTACAATTTCACGACCGTATCGAATCAATTTGGACAAGTATATTTTGTGTTGAGGTTAAGACCATCGGGAAATACTGATGTAAATTATACTCTTCAGCTTCGACACGAAACGATAATTACTGTTAATTCTACTGTTAGAATCATAACTGTGGAGGCTCAGGAACAAATGCAAACCCCACCACCCCTTTATTTTCCTATAGAATGGATTATCGCTATTATTGTAGTTTTAGTAATAATCGTAGTAGCGATTCTTGGGTATCGCTACTGGAAACGCCGTCCCCGGCAACCCACAGCACCTTCAATAGATGCAGCAGCGATGCTTACAGCGCTTAGACAATTGCTCACTCAACAGAAATATCGTGAATCTATCATCTATGCTTTTAGAATGTTTGAAACGATTGTCCAGGCTAAACTAGGACTCTATCGGGACCCCAGCATTACCGTCCGGGAGTTTGCGAATTTAACGGTGGCTCATGGACGACTTGATACCAGGAACATGGAAGTTTTCATTCGAGGTGTAGAGGAAGCACGGTATAGCGACCATCCCATAAGTTACAATACTGCCCTTTCAACTCTGAATGCCTTTGCTAAAATGTATAATTCCTTAACCGGAGGCAATTTACGGTTTGTCACGCAGGAACAACAACCAGCAACCGAGTCCGAACGGACCGAGAGCGGCTGAGGCGAAGAATCGAGGCAAATTTATCACAATCTTCGTGTTTTGCTTCGTGTTCACCATAGCTTGGCTTCCACTTCTCCTCAGCGTTACAGGCGTAGGTGGAGTTGATGTCCTGCCCTTTTCGATTTATAACGATGGAACCAATCCAGGTGATGGTTGTTCTGAACTATCTAATGAGCTTACAAGTAACGGTTTCGTGGTAAGCCCATTAATCAGTTCATTAAGTGTAGTTAATGGGATTCCACAAAATAGCGTTCTTTGTATCATAGGTCCCACTCATTTCTTCTCCTTGACTGATAGTGCGGCATTGATTGGGTTCTTTCAGGATGGAGGAAGTTTACTAATTGCCGATGATTTTGGCTCTGGAAACACCCTGCTTGATGGATTGGCGCTAATACTTCAAAATTGGCCTAGCCAACAGGTCGGTTTAATGCAAGTTTCGCAAATAAGATTTGATCGAGGCCTCCTCCTGGATGCCGATAATAACGATGGTGGCAAACCATTGCTTCCTGCCATCAACTCGTTTACCGATGGTGGTCGAATCTTCTCAGGATCACACCATGTTGTGATGAATTTTGCCACTGGAATCCAAGGAATTCCTGCAAATGCCTCTATAGCATCATCTGGAACGAATTCATGGATTGTGGCGGGTGATGTGTATACTCATATCCAACATGGGTTGGACCCAAGTTACATTGCCTTTAACGCCTCCAGAGGAGATCAACCCGGGCCATTTTCGTTGTTAACAGAGATACAGGTTGGTAATGGACGAATAATGCTTCTTAGTGACCCTAGTATTTTTATCAATAATATGATTGACCGCGGAACAAATAGACGATTTGCATTGGAACTCTTTACATATTTGGCTAATCAAGCAAATGCCTCGACAATAATTATTGATCATAATCATCTGGGATGGTCCCCTTCGGCTCCTGTTCTCTATGTTGGGTTGATGCTAGGACAGATTACCTATGTCTCCACTAATTGGTTATTGGCACCTTTAGCCCCCCTTCTTGCAATTTGGATGGTGCGAAAGTATCTACCCTACGGTCGCCCTGAAAAGCAGAAGCCGATGGAATTGTATCGTCTCCGAGGACAAACCCTGTTTACAAAGACGTTATATGATTACATAAACAAGCAACGTTATGATGAAGCGTTACAAGTTATCTATGGGCAACTTAAGCGCGATTTACGTCGCCGGCATGGGTTACGTGTTTTTGATGTACCAAGACTTTTAGTCAGCATTTCACGTACACGGCAACCAGATGATATTGCGCTATTAACGGACGATTTTGAAGCCCTAGAAAAAGCTGTCCATGAATCACGGCGAATTAACCGTGAACAGTTTCTTGACCTCTTTTTCAAGATTGAACGTATTAGAGAAAATATTGGGTGAATAACAAATGAGTAGAAGAAGAAGACGCGGTGATGGAATGTCCATCACAGAAGTTCGAAGTCAAGCATCCACAATTCTCGACGAAATTGGGAAAGTGATCGTTGGAAAACGAGCGATTCTTCAAAATATTCTGATTGGCTTACTGGCAGAGGGACACATTCTACTTGAAGGTGTACCAGGCATTGCTAAGACCTACATGGCGAATACATTTGCACAAGCTATTGGATGTGAATTCAAACGCATTCAATTTACACCAGATATGCTTCCCGCGGATATAGTAGGAACGAATGTCTACGACCCGAATACCGGCGAATTTCGCTTACGGAAAGGTCCGGTCTTTTCGAACTTAGTTTTAGCTGATGAGGTGAATCGGTCTCCACCGAAAACGCAGTCAGCACTCCTTGAAGCTATGCAAGAAAAACAGGTTACCATTGAGGGGTCAACCTTACCACTTCCGGCACCCTTTATGGTATTAGCAACACAAAACCCCATTGAGCTCGAAGGAACCTATCCACTTCCTGAAGCTCAAGTTGACCGTTTTCTCTTCAAACTACATGTCGATTATCCTTCGGACGCCGAAGAAGTGGAAATCCTGCGCCGAAGGCACCAACCAGATGAAGTAGAAATTGAACCTGTAATTGATCCGCCTACGTTACTTCAAATGCAAGCGACTACCAAACGTGTTTTCATTGAACCATACATCATGTCATATATTCGAGATATTGTTGTCCGAACACGAAACGATCCACAAATTTTGATCGGAGGTTCGCCTCGAGCCTCTATAGTTTTATTAGAAACATCTAAGGTTCATGCAGCTTTCAGTGGACGTGACTACGTCACACCTGACGATGTAAAGGCGCTCGCTTTTCATACCTTAAACCACCGTTTAATTCTCAAACCAGAAGCAGAGTTGGAAGGAACCTCTGTTCATGGCGTCATTGACCGAATTTTAAGACAGATTAGTGCACCAGGAGCGTAATCCTTTGGTGTTTTCTGAACGAGGTCGAGCAGTTCTCCTTATTGGTATATTCATACTCGTTGCAGGTTTCGCTTTTACTAATTACATTCTTACCCTCCTTGGGATCTTTCTTATTGTCGGCTCAGTCGCTAGTTCTCCCTATTTTCAAGCCACCATGCCCGTAGAAACCCTAGAAGTGACCCGGGAAATTGATAAGCGAAATATCTTCCAAGATGATTTCATCCACGTGAAACTGACAGTCAAAAATTCTGGGTCTCATCGCATCGATTCGGTTGATATCTTTGATGTGTATCCTGAAATTTTCAGGCTAGTTTTGGGAAAAAACAGTATTCGGACTCGAATCGACCCGAATCAGGAAGTTAAATTTTCATACGTTCTCCAAGCTCCCTTACGTGGGAAATTCACTTTTGGTCCAACCAAGTTTCAAATCCATGACCGCCTTGAGTTTCGCTTTGAAGAGTTATCAGGTGAAAATTACGAAGACCTTCTGATTTATCCAAATGTGGAAGAAGTACGGATAATGGAAAGTTTAGCGCAAAAACGTCGCCTTGGCTATATGTTTGGGATACACAAGACTCGTCAGATGAGTATGGGAACTGATTTCACAGGTATTCGGAGGTATGAAGCGGGTGATGAGTATCGCCGAATTGACTGGAAATCGTCAGCACGAACACGGAAATTGATGATGCGACAATATGAAACTGAACGCAATATTCGAATGCTTATTGTTCTTGATACAGGTGCGACGATGGGAGCGGGTCGTCCCGAGTATAGTAAACTTGAAGCAGCAATTCGTTCGGCATTGATGTTAGCAAAAATGGCTATGGAACGCAAGGATCATGTAGGTCTGCTCACTTGGTCGACAAAACAGCATTCCTTCCTTAAACCTGGACTTGGGGAAGCCCATTATCATCGATTACTCGATCAACTTGCAGAAATCGAAGCAGGAGGAACATTTGATTTAACTGCCGTCGTAGAATATTTGGCTCCTCGGGTATCACAACAGAGTTTCTTCATCATCTTAACGGATCTCGAGTCGAATCGTAAGCGTTTTGAAAAGGGAATCAGGCTTATTCGTGGTTACAAGCATAATGCATTAATCATCACGCCTTTTGGACCTTGGTTTGAAATAGAAGAGATTTATCTATCGCCTGTTGAACGGGCCATTGGAGAAGCGGTTGTTCATCGACTTCTTGAAGAGCAATCAGCATTAGCGAAGAGTCTTCGACGTGTTGGAGTCTCAGTTGTCCCTGTTGGACCTGGTGACTTTCTCCCAACTGTCCTTAGTGAATATTTGAAAGCGAAGAAACGGAGTATTGCGGTCATTTAGGAGGAGACAGGAGATGAGGCTGAAGTGACACGTAATATTCTTTGGGTTCTGCGAGGCGTTGCTGTTGCCACCTTCATTATTTTTGCTGCGATAATTCTGTCAAGTCTTAATCCGGTTGTTTGGCGTTTAAGTGGACCCGCAGGACCCTTTACTGCAATAATAGAATTTGCGGTTGAGCTTCGAAATGGTCTTACCTTACTTGTGAGTCTTTTCATAGAAATTGCTGCAACGATAGGAGCCTTAATTGGAGCTTACTTCACTAATCAACCAGCTCAAATTCTCATCCAACCAAATCGTGAAGCAATTGGAGCCTATTTCCAGGCACTAGGATTCACATTCACACGAGCACCTGACGAGATTGGACCAGTATTGATTATTAGCCTTTATTTTCTGAGTTTTCAAATTCTACTTATCATCGGACTGATAGCAGGAATCCTCTCCTTTCTGCGAATCAGTGGTCGTTTAGCCTCTCTCTGTTTCATTTCGATGATAGCCCTTGCCATTTTAGGGGCTGCAGGTATACTGTTTAATTTTCCAGAGTTTCCTTATGGCTTTTTCTTCACTCCGATAAGCTCGTTTCCTCCTCTGCCAGACGCGGCAGCATTCTTAGCCTCTCCAGTATTCCTTATTGCGCTGATAGGTTACATTTACTTGGAAGTCTCCTATCAGGTTGTTTATCTCTATACACTCCTTGAACCTCCCACAATTCGTGAAGAGCAATTACGTAGGCAAATCCAGCAGTTACAGACTGATGCTCAGAGTGAGATTCCTACACGTCGACAAGAGATCCCAGTTCCTAAAGCCCTTCAACGAATGTTAGGTTCAGATGCATTTCGGTTGATGCGTCAAGTCATTGAGCGTAAACTTTTACGTCGTGAGTGGTTGGTTGAACTAAAGGATGCACATGAAGTTAGACGATTAAACACGTTTGTTACCCGGCTATTTCGAGAAGATCCCGAAGCAGAGATTTCGTTAACAGCGAAAGCAGCCAGTCCCTCACTGATTCGAATGACAGGGCTTTCAATTGGCTCATCAATTATTCGCTTTGCTTTTGTCATTCTCATTGCATACATTTGCATCCACCCCATAGCACTTCTCTTGTTATTAAACGCCCCTCCAATTATCCTCTATTCAGTTGAGTTCCTCTATTTGCCTGAAAAGACTCTAATGTTTCTCCTTCCACTTTCTCTACTCTTTCCGCTAGCAGCAACAATAATTGGTTATATCCGCCAGAGAAGGGCTCAACCGTTTGATCAGACTACACCAACATTGTCACAATAGCTCGTGATGTAGAACTTTCGGCAAGTTCAACACGTACTTGTGATATATTGGAATGCTCTTTGGTGATATTCCCCAATAATTGTTTACAAAAAATGCGTGCTAGTTCTTCAGCTGTGGTCTCAACTACGTTAAGAATCTCCACATTTTTTGCTGGAAAAGAGTATGTTCCCTCTGATGTTTCGACTTTGGTTTGATTATCCTGTTGGCTGACTTTTATGAGTTTTGAATTGGAGGGTAATAAAATCAGATGATCCCATTGCTTACACAGTTGTCGAAGGTGCTGTTTGAGTACACGAAAATCAATGACCATTCCCAGGTGATTGAGTTCCCCCCAGATTGTTGCTGTTACGTGATAATTATGACCGTGAAGGAGTTCACATTTACCTCCTTCGCTGACAAAGTGTGCAGCTGCAAAGTCAATACCTGAAACCGTAACTGCGACTTGCTTACTCATGATACGTACCCATTTCCATAATGTATTTCTAAGTAGATAAAGAATGGGAAAAAAGAGGAGAAAAGCGTCCACAGATGCGGACGCGAGTTTACATCATGCCTGGGGGCATACCACCCATGCCGCCCATACCTGGGGGCATACCACCCATGCCAGGTCCACCGGGTCCACCAGGTGGAGCCGCACTTCGTTTTGAGGCGATGACGTCGTCAATGCGGAGTATGAGTGATGCGGCTTCGGTAGCTGAGCGAATTGCATGCGTTTTAACGCGAAGTGGTTCAAGTACGCCTGATTTCATCATGTCCTTGGATTTCCCTGATAGGATTTCAACACCCATGTTTTTATTACCTGAGCCGTGCTCTGATCGGAGTGAGACAATGACATCGATAGGATCATGCCCTGCGTTCTCAGCTAGGGTTTTCGGAATAATTTCAATTGCATCACTAAATTTGTTAACTGCGATTTGTTCTCGACCCTTTAGTGAGGAAGCAAATTCTCGAAGTTGGGAAGCTACTTCGATTTCCGGTGCGCCACCGCCAGCAACTATTTTGCCATCTTCGACAGCATCTCGTACAACTGAGACCGCATCATGAAAGGCTCGTTCAGCTTCATCTACGACGCGTTCTGTACCTCCACGGATGAGAACACTGACTGTCTTGGGATCCTTGCAACCTTCGACGAAGACCATTTTATCGTCTCCGACTTTTCGTTCTTCAACATGGTCGCAAGTACCGAGATCTTGTTCAGTGAGATGGTCGATAGACGAGACTACTCGTCCCCCAGTCGCACGAGTAAGGGCTTCCATATCACTCTTTTTAATTCGGCGAACAGCAATGATGTTTTCCTTTGCAAGATAATGTTGAACTTTGTCGTCGATTCCTTTTTGGGCAAAAACGACATTAGCACCGATTGTTTTCACTTTATCTGAGATCTTCTTCAGCATTCGCTGTTCTTCATCAAGAAAGGCCTTCATCTGTTCAGGATCAGTAATGCGGATTTCCGCGTCCATCTCAGTTTTTTCAACTTCCATAGACGCATTAATGAGTGCAATTCGTGCACCTGACATGCGACGAGGCATTTCAGAATGGACAATTTCCTTATCTATTATTACACCCCGAACTAGTTTGGTATCCCGGACTGAACCGCCCTCTTTCTTTTCAACTTTAATGTGATCAATGTCAGCTACAATTCCATCAGAAGTCTCTTCAGTAATTTGTAAAACTGCATCTACAGCTATAGGAGAAAGGAAGTCTTTAGCTTCGGCAATAAGCTTGCTAGCCATTGAAGTATTACAAACCTTGAGGAGTTTATCACGATCGTCACGTGTACATTCAATGGACATATCGTTGAGAACATCACTTGCCTTGTCCACGGCTTTTCGATAACCAGATATAATAACTGTCGGATGGACACCGGACGAAATCAAACCCATTGCTTGTTTGAGCAATTCACCACATAGAACTACTGCGGTAGTTGTTCCATCACCGGTTTCAGCATCTTGAGCTTTTGCTACCTGAACAAGCATTTTGGCAGCAGGATGTTGAACTTCGATTTCATCGAGGATAGTGGCACCATCATTTGTGATGGTTACATCGCCCAGACTATCCACCAGCATTTTATCTTGACCACGCGGGCCCAGGGACGTGCGAACTGCATCCGCTAATGCTCGCACTGCCATAATGTTATTTTCGCGAGCGTCACGACCTCGGGCGCGTTCTGTACCTTCTTTAAGTATTAATACCGGCACGCCTTGCATTTGTGCCATTACATTGTTCCTCCTTTGCGATAATTGGTTTCCAAAGTAGGATGAACTGTTCCGGCAATCCTTGCACTGACATAAAAAGCTTACGCCGTTTCTGGAAGTAATCAAAGTTAGTGAGTATCTCAAAGGTCAGTGAGCGGAGTATAGTCCCATTCAGTGAATATTGTTCGAAGCATGCTCACAATGCCTCGAGATAAGAAGATTGTTTCCATGACAAAGGCCATAAATAAGATTTCTATCCAGGCTTTTGCTACAATGCCAAGGGCAATTATGAGGACAAATTCTGCGGGTATTGGTGTCATGAAGGGTACGATGAAAACAAAGAGCCAAATAGTGAAAATACATTCTGGAACATAGCCAAGGATTGTAGAGAGAAAGGGGCGTTTTAGGGTCTTCTGTACTATCCCACTGGTAAACCCTGTCATTGCCTTTCCTGCGGGTAAACCTAATAATCCGACTATTCCCAGGGATCCCCAAATATACCCAAAGGCGATTCCTGGATAAATCCCCACAATGGCACCTGTTATTGCACCAAAAATTGGGCCGCCAGGAATTGCTACCATGAAGGTTCCTAGGTGACTTAAATCTAGAGCGATTTGTGCCCCACCAAGGTGTACCATGTTAATAGTAAGAATTGACACCGCTGTACCCAAGGCCGCCATTACTGCTACATACACAATGACTTTTATCGGAAATATCCAATAGCGTTGTGCCAGTTCTTTCTCAGTCATCTAAGCATCTCCTTTGGAGTGGCGCATTGAAGGTTCCAGATATATAAGAGTAGCTACTCGTTTTTGAGTAGAACTTAGTCGTGGTATTGGAGAAAGCTATTTCTGGTTTAGGAAGCGAACAGTGGTGAGGTTGATTCTGTGTCCAAGATCCGCCATTCATTTTTGCCTACAGTGGGCGAGCAAGAGAATGAAATGCTTGCTGCGATAGGAGCGAAAAATATTGACGAGTTATTCCAAGATATCCCCTCGAAATTTCAGCTGAAAACCAGATTAAAGATACCTGAGGCATTATCCGAGTTTGAGGTGTCTCGAAGAGTTAAAGAGATTCTTGCCCGTAACTGGGAACCAAGGAAAGGAGAGAGCTTTCTTGGTGGGGGTGTGTGGCCACATATAATTCCTGAGGCTGTAAAGACCATCGCGAATCGCACAGAATTTCTAACTGCATATACTCCATATCAAGCAGAAATTAGTCAAGGAATGCTTCAAGCTCTTTTTGAATATCAGAGCTTAATGGCGGAACTGGTTGAGCTGCCAATAGTAAATGCATCTATGTATGACTGGGCTAGTGCTCTAGGCGAAGCTGCTTTGATGACGAGTCGTGTTACAAATCGGTCTAAATTTCTTATTCCCGACATCATTGCACCTAATCGAGAAGCCGTTTTGCGAACCTATACACAACCTGCTGGAATCATCGTTAATACAATTGATCATGACGACAAAACAGGGCAGATCGACTTAGAGCATTTGAAATCTCTAATCAATGATGATATTTCAGGTGTTTATTTTGAGAACCCCGCTTATCTAGGACAGCTTCAATACGAAGTAGATGCTATCGCTGATATTGTGCATGATGCAGGTGCCTTACTTGTAGTAGGCGTTGATCCCACCTCTCTGGGAATTTTACGAGCTCCTGGTGATTATGGCGCCGATATTGTAATTGGAGAGGGACAGCCACTAGGAAGCTCAATCAATGTAGGAGGACCACTACTTGGAATCTTCGCAAGCAGGGATGATAGAAGCTTGATGCGCCAACTTCCAGGGCGAATAATTGGAGTAACGACAACAAAGGATAGTAAGCAACGAGGTTTTGTGATGACTATCCAAGCACGAGAACAACACATCCGTCGTGAGAGGGCTACATCGAATATCTGTTCTAACCAAGCTCTTTCAGCGATTACGGCTGCCGTATACTTGTCCTTACTTGGACCAAGCGGCTTATTTGAACTTGGTGAAATGATTCTCCAACTCCGTCGTTATGCAGAACAGAAGCTCAACGAACTGGATCGAGTTAAGGCACCCCTATTTGAAGCGCCGCATTTCAAGGAATTTGTAGTTAAAGTGGAAACCGAACGGGGTGGAAACCGTTCGAAATTGTCAATTCGAACTATACTGGATTACATGAAACGGAATCAGATTCTAGCTGGGATTCCGTTGGATCAACATTTCCCAGATTTGGGTGAATCTGCATTAACTTGCATCACTGAAACCCACACTCAGGAAGCAATTGATCAACTTGTAGAAGCCTTTCAAAAAGCAACGGAGGAGAGGCAATGAGGTTCCAGCAGGCTAGATGGGATGAGGCATTGATTTTTGAGCGGTCAAGGAAAGGAGCGGTTGGCTATTCCTTACCAAAGGTAAGTGAAATTGTCCGAAAAACAATTCCAAAGCCATTGTCTAAGATACCAAAATCTCTCCGTCGCTTAAGTCCACCTGGACTTCCAGAGCTATCCGAACCTGAGGTAATGCAACATTTCATCCGTCTATCTCAGATGAATTATTGCATTGACTTAGGTCTCTATCCTCTCGGCAGCTGCACGATGAAATATAATCCCCCACTGAATGAAGAAATAATTAGAAACCCGCAATTCTCTCTATTACATCCTCACCAAGATAGTTCCACTCTCCAAGGAATCTTACAGATTTTCTTTGAATTACAACAATGGCTGGCTGAAATTTCTGGAGTAGATTCGTTTTCTCTACAACCAGCTGCTGGTGCACAGGGTGAGCTAGCAGGAGTTCTAATTATTCGCGCGTATCATGCTAATAACGGAGAATTGGACACTCGTCGAGAAATCATTATTCCTGATTCAGCCCATGGAACCAATCCAGCAAGCGCCACTATGGCTGGATTTGATGTCGTAGTCGTTCCTTCAAACCAACAGGGTCAAGTTGATCTCCAAGCTCTCCAAAGTGCAGTATCGGATCAAACCGCCGGTCTTATGCTTACTAATCCAAACACCTTAGGTCTTTTCGAACAAGAAATTGAAACAATAGCGAAAATCGTTCATAAAGCGGGTGGATTACTTTACTATGATGGAGCAAATTTAAACGCGAACTTAGGTCGTGTTCGCCCAGGGGACATGGGATTTGATATCATTCATATTAATCTGCACAAGACCTTCGCCACACCTCATGGCGGAGGAGGACCAGGAGCCGGTCCTATAGGCGTGAAGTCTCAGTTAGTACAATTTCTTCCCGTGCCCGTTATTACATTTGATGGTAAGAAATACATATTGGAGTTTGATCGACCAAAATCTATCGGTCGTCTTCATGGGTTTTTTGGTAATGCTGCTGTGTCTTTGAAAGCTTATGCCTATATCTTGAGAATGGGGTGGCAAGGCTTACAGGCCGTTTCAAATCAGGCCGTATTAAACGCTAATTATCTCATGAAACAGATTGGGAATATAAAGGGGTTCAGCATTCCATTTGCTCCAGGAGTATGGCGAAAACACGAGGTGGTTGTTAGTGCGAAACCTCTTGAACACGATACAGGAGTGAACGCTCGGGACGTCGCGAAAGCTTTGTTAGATCGCGGTTTACATGCTCCCACGTTCTATTTCCCCTCAATAGTCGAGGAAGCATTAATGATTGAGCCCACTGAAACCTTCAGTAAAGATGAACTAGATCGCTTCATTGCGGCTCTTCACGAGATTGCAGAGGAAGCTTACACCGACCCGCAAAAAGTGTGTAAGGCCCCCCAACATACAGCGATTACTCGATTAGATGAAGTGAAAGCCGCCCATCCCCGTACTATGGCACTGACTTGGCGTATGTACCAGAAATACCAAAAGTAACTGAATTAAGCAGGAAGTCCCTGATAGAGACTTGAAATATTGTTTCTATCCCCGTTTTTTCTTTCCAGTTCGCTTCGGAGCGATTAGACCAACTTTTCGACCTGGTGGAGTTGTACGTTTGACAGAAGTTGGTCCACCTGGGTGTTGCTTTGCACCACCACCATGCGGATGGGATACGGCATTCATGGCAACACCCCTAACTTTGGGATAGGTGTGACCCTTCGCGTATCGGGCTTTGTGTTTATTACCAGCTTTAATGAAGGGTTTCTCAGGCCTGCCACCACCTGAAACGACTCCTATGGTTGCTCGTCCAGTGGAGCTAAATGTACGCATTTTTCCAGATGGTAGACGCACAGACGTTTTTCCACGAGAATGGGTGATGATTGTGGCATAAGTACCACTCGAACGGACAAATTTGCCTCCATCTCCTGGTTGCCCTTCAATATTGAAAATAGGAGTTCCTTCAGGAATTTTACCTAATGGTAAAATATGCCCCGCACGGACGCCTGCTTTGGGTCCAATACGCAATTGTTGACCCACAGAGGTGCCTTCCGGAACTAAAGCGAGATATTGTTCTCCGTTTTCCAGCCGTAATTGTGCCACAGGTGATCCGCGACCGGGATCATGCATTAAATCTTCGATGTCTGCGGTCAGATATCCACGTTTACCCATAAGTGCTAATGGTGGATATTTGACTGCTCCTCGACGTCGGTGTGTTTTTGCACGAAATGTAGGAGAACCGCGACCACGACGTTGAACCAATATTCGTTTACCCATTTTTCCATCTCCAATTAGAAGAGACCTAATTTTACTGCTAGATCTGCAGCATTATCTTCAGGGGATAATTTGACCATGGCTTTCTTTTCACCTTCAGGAGTGATCAAGGTGTTTACTTTGAGAACCCTCACTTCATACAATGTCTCAATAGCTTCTCGAATTTGCCTCTTAGTCGCTCTCCGGTTTACAATGAAGGTCAATCGATTTTCTCTTTCAACAATTTCAGAGGCTCGCTCGGTAATCATCATACGAATTATTACATCGTAAGGATCCATTATTGGCCACTTCCATAAAGATCATTGGCTAGTGCTTTTATCGCGGACTTTGTCCAAAGAGTTAATCGTCCAGGTTGAGTTCCTGGAGCCAATGCTTCAGCATTTAATTTTGACACATAAAGAATCTTCACGCCAGGTAGGTTCCGAGCCGCTTTGCGTATTCCTTTGTCCTCAGTTATCACAATAAGCGGTCCAACGGGTTTACGATACTTTCGACCACGACGTCGAGCGGCACCACCGCGGAATTTTATGCCATTTTTTGCACGAATAACGTCACTCCACAAGCCAAGGTTTTTTAGAACTTCTTTTACTTCTTCTGTAGATTGAATTTCCTGAACCTCATCAACAGCTACTACAGGAAAATCTTTAGTATCAAACACATGACCCCGTGCACTAATCAACTCACTCCTTGCGGTTGCCGCAATCGCGGAACGAATCGCTAACCTACGTTCTTTCTTATTTATCCGTTCCACTGGATTCTTTGCCGATTCTGGTGGATGAGTTCGGCGTCCCCCAACTGTTGAAGGTGCAAAAGCACCATGAGAGGCGGACTGATAACCGGAACCCTTTCTACGTGGAACGCGGGCACGACCATGCCCGACTCCCCAAGATTCAGCGGTTGTTCGCTTCCCAGCCATAGGATCAACACCTTGCCGTTGATACCGTGCAGATTGTTGAGCAAGAACAGCGCGTTTAATCACATCTTTTCTTAGAGGCGTTTCGAAGACTGGTGGTAAATCAACAGTTCCCCTTTTCTTACCCTCTAATGTGAGTACTTTTATTGAAACCATTTTGAATCCTCCGTCACTATTTCTTGGGTGTCGTGCTGATGTAGACTATCTCTGGTGGTTTATCGGGAATCGGTTTGGGACGATTAGGAACTCGTAATTGTACCAGTCGGCGTGAGGGACCAGGTATTGAACCATCCAGGAGTAGGAAATCTGATTGAAGCAGACCATAGTGTGGAAACCCACCTGGAGGTGTAATATCGTCACTTTTTTCGCCTATCCGGAGGAGACGTTTATTGTATTCGGTGCGTTGGTGAACCCCCATTTGTCCTGCTCGGGGTACTGTATACATGATGCGATTAGGATGCCAGGGGCCAAGAGTTCCTACTGCACGGACTCGTTTTCGGGATTTATGGGGAAGTTTTGATACGCCAAATCGTTTCACCACGCCTTGAAAGCCCTTCCCTTTTGTAACTGCAATAACATCGAGAAATTGACCAGGTTGAAAGATATCACGTACTCGTATTTCTTGTCCCAACAGATTCTTGGCATATTCAAATTGATCGTTAATCGAGCCACCTAACACTGCAATTTCCAAAATATCAGGTTTCTTCTTTCCTATTCCAGCTTGGCGGGGTTGAGTTAGCAAACATACTCGTAATTCAACGAGTTCGTTCAAAGATTTTGTAAATTTAGTCATTGAGGTTTTAGCATCGTAGTCCTTTGGCCAAGGTAATGTTCTCCGTATATCCCGGGATAAATTTTCCATCCAGGTTTCTCCGTGAACCCGTATTGAGCTCCCATTACGTCCATATCCTCGAATGGAAGCGACGAGCATTGGTGGTGTATCAACAATAGTTACGGCCCGAGTTATTTCGCGACCAAACCATGGACTATTTGGCTTGTCCTCAATTAGAAGTACATGGGTCATACCTACTTTAAATCCCGCAAACCCGAGGATTCGAGGTTCTGTTGCAGTTGTAGCCCAATGACGAACCCGTCCACTAACCCGACGCGTACGCTTTCGGGGACGATAGGAAAGGCTACCATGTCTAGGGGCGCTTTGTTTTCGATGACCCATGGATTTCACTTCCAGGGATTATTACCACCGCGGAAGGCAATGTCATTTACCAATAAGGAGTTGCCTCCGATGGCTTACCGGCTCGGAAGCGGATGGCGTGATTTAAGTCTTTCGAAGAAAAGTATACCATCTTTGATTGTGAACACA
>JABXGY010000166.1 GCA_016550395.1 archaeon
AGATCCTTCTGTATTGGAGCTAGCTAATCCTTGCTATTTCCAACCTTGTTGAGACACAGTATAGCCAACTTTGTCTATAGACGCAAGTGTCTATTTCACTTTTTGTCTAAATTCTTTTTTGGCTATTTATAAATATGTCTAAATTCATAATTGGCTATTGACATAATTGGCTAATTAGACTAGATTACTAGCCATGTTATACGTACTTCACCATCCGAAAGGAACACTGATGCTCTCTGCAAAGGACAAGGAACAGGTCCGCAAATGGAGTGAGCGTCAGCTGGGCAGGAAAGCCCGGCTGGTTTCGATTTTTGAGGAAGGATCTTCAACTTCGGACGGGTGTGTGGAAAAAGGCGGAACGGGAATCCAGGCCAGGGAGGCCGAAGGTTGCCGGCCCGTTTTGAGCATCATGGCCAACTTCATGACGAAATGGCCTGATGCCGAAGGGGGTCACATGGAACGTGACCATTATGTGAGCGGTCCCCGCTTGAAAGGCAAGATGCCTGCGATTCATTAAGGGCAAGAGTAGTATTTGGAGATACGGACATCTCCTTTATTTGATAGGGAAATCAGACTGATATAGAAGGATTCTAATTCAGTTTCAATATCAAATACCAAGGGGTGAAACGGAAATTCACCAGGGGAACAGGGATGTTCCACGGCGTCCAAGGGCGTTTTGACACCCGGCGAACACAAGGATTGTGTAAGTCGGGTGTAAAACCAAGTTACGCCGAGCGTGCATTGCGGGCAGCGCGGTCGCTTTCTCGATTACGTGTGAAAGTTTAAAAAAACTTGGCAAGTTATTGAAAAAGAGGCTATCCTATGTGCAGAGTGCCGCGTTTGCGCACAGTCTCCTGTTCCAGGACACGAACAGGGTTTCACGAGATGGACTTCATAGACAGCGAAGGGGATTTTCAGGAGACTGTAAATGCCTGGGCTCTTTATGCAGAATAATGTAAATCAACAAGATGATGCGAAGTCCATTACGCATTTTCTGAGTCGTGTATTTCGCAAGGTGGTCCGCCTTGTGATCGGCTCGGTTTCTTTGCCTGCGCTTATTGATATCCTTAAAGCAATTTATGTAGAAGAGGCAGAGAAGAAACTTCTGCGCGAAGGTTCCAAGCCTACCAAAAGTGCAATTGCGTTAATCACTGGTCTTGATACGCGGGTAGTCACCAACTTGCTAGCCCAGAATTTAGACAGCACGATTCAAAATCAAAATGTAAACCCTGAGCATGCCCTCATTGATATGTGGACAAGCGATCCTTTCTTTCTAGATTCTGAAACTGGTCAACCTGCAAAACTTCCAATCGTCGGTCGCGGAAGAACATTCCAAACTCTGGTCGTAAGGGCTATTGGCAGAAACATTACGGTGAAAACTGTAATAAGTCGCTTACTAGCATCTGACAACATTCGCGTTATTCAAGAGGATGTTGAGAAGGTGGAACTACTGTCAGAACTTTACTCACCAGTGTCAGATGACAGGGCTAAGCAAACAGAAGTTGGCTTAATCGAAGCTTCCAGAGTTTTGAGCGCAGTAATTCACAATATGAGTTCGGATCCAGAGGTTCGAGTTCCCCAACAGGGGCGGTGGACCTATCGACTGAACAAAGATAGATACAAAGAGTTCCGTTCAAGGGTTCGGGAACTTCTGGGTCGACAAATCAAAGAAGGGGAGTTGTTACTCGAGGAATTCGAGGAACCAACAAAGAAACCTGGTCAAATTACCGTTGGTATCGGTTGGTACCAATGGGGTGACCATGAACCTGAAGAGGAGGATGAGTAAAGGGGAGATTTAGTACTCAAACTTCTTTCAGGTGTGTTTAGCAGCCTGGCCGAATG
>JABXGY010000167.1 GCA_016550395.1 archaeon
CAGCGAATGACTTGATCCACGGCACGTTCAAAACCGGTATGCACTTCAGGAAGAGTACCTCGCCACCCCATGAAAAGTACAAGGGTATGACCGAATTTTCGCATTTGGTTGATGAGTCGACGGAAGTAGGTGAGAGCACGTGTGGGTCCAACATCATCGATAAAATCATCGACATATACCATCAACAATCGTATACGTCCCTTTCCGTGAATTTCTGAAGTAATGTTGCTAATTGTAGCGGGTAAACCATCGACGGATTGGATATCATCAGGTTTTCGTGGTGAAATGAGGAGGTCGGGGTTACCCCCTATATCCTTAAACCGCTCAGCATAACTAACCTTCACAAGGTCCCGTTCGTGATCACCAAACCCACGGTAAGTAAACATGTCGATCAAGTGAAATCGGCTAGTTTTACTGGTTTCAACGAAAGTTTTGAACGCCTGAGGAAGTTTTCGCGCACACCATGAAGAGACTGCAATTGGATCTGCATAGGTGGTAATTAGTACAATTGATTCATGGTCCTCAACATTATTTGTGAGCCATTCTATCATGAGATCAATAGGATCGGAAAAGGTTTGATTTTGCACATAGATAATGGTCACAGTTCCCGACATGATGCCGAAATATTGATCAAAACTCTTATTTCCCGTGAATAGCCTCTGGCGTTTCTCACTTCCTTCTAAAATGATCTGGGGATCAGATCTTTCATTCACGGGATGATGCCTCACATTCTATGACTCTCTTCTAAACTAGTAAAAATCCTAATTAATGAGTTTCCCTTACCTTTGGCACCCTGAAGTTTTTGTCGCGATTTTCGCGATTTTTTTCATTGAACAGCAGAGAAGACTTTTAAGTGGAATCGCTTCGGTTTAGCGCTAGTCGTATCATGCGTCCACCCAAATGTTGGGGGCAAGATGTGTGAAAATAATCGTTCCAATTAAACAAGTACCCGAAATTGCTGAAGTTAAAATTGACCCGGAAACGAAAACCCTGATTCGAGCTGGTGTGCCATCAATCCTCAACCCCTTTGATGAATTCGCAGTCGAAGAGGCGGTTCGGATTAAAGAAAAGCTCGATGAAGGTGAGGTCATAATTATTACAATGGGACCTCCACAAGCAGAAGAAGCCCTCAAGAAATGCTTGGCAATGGGAGCTGACCGTGCGATCCACCTTTCCGATCGTGCCTTTGCAGGCGCGGATACTTGGTCAACAGCTTATACGATTGCTCAAGCCATTAAAGGTCTTGAACCGTATGATCTGGTGATTTGCGGTAAACAAGCCATTGATGGCGATACTGCACAAGTGGGTCCCGAAATTGCGGAAATTCTTGGCATTCCTCAAATCACCTACGCCCTTGAAGTTGAAGTGGCTGAAAATAAGAAGCGTATCAAAGTACGCAGAGAAACAGATGAAGGCTTTGAGGTTTTAGAATGTCGATTACCTGCCCTAATAACCGCTACAAAGGGTCTCAATGAGCCCCGTCTCCCCAGTTTAATGGCTATTATGAAAGCCAGTAAAAAAGAAATTAAGCTAGTCACCGCGGACCAACTTGGCGGAGACCATGAACAGTTTGGCTTACTTGGTTCCCCTACTCAAGTTGTCGAAGTATTTACACCTGAGCAACGTACTGGTGGTAGAATCATCGATGGAACTGAAGATCCTGAGGGTGCTGCGAAACAATTAGTGGAGTGGCTGCTGAAAAAAGGAGTTATTTAACGGAGGCTGATAAGCTATGCTCAATATTGATACGGAGAAATGTACGGGCTGCGGTCTCTGTGTAAAAGTGTGCCCCTTCGATGCCATGCAGTTGGTTAACGAAAAGGCTGAAGCCAATGAAGCCTGCACTCTGTGCGGAGCGTGCGTGAAAGTCTGTCCTGTCGATGCGTTATTCATTGAACGCAAACGGGTCGACCCCTCCAAATTCAAAGAATACAAAGGCGTATGGGTTTGGGCAGAACAAGTCAATGGCGAACTTCGCAACGTCGCCCTCGAACTCCTAGGGAAAGGTCGCGAACTTGCCGACAAACTCGGTGAACCCCTCTGTGCCATTCTCCTTGGATCTAACGTGGGCAAACTGCCCAATATTCTAGCACAGAATGGAGCAGATATTGTATACGTAAGCGACCAAGAAATTCTTGCCAACTATACCACAGACGCCTATACTGATGTCATTTCTGCCCTCATTCTCACCGAAAAACCGAACATTGTCCTCTTCGGAGCAACCTCCAATGGACGAGACCTCGGACCCCGAATCGCCGCCCGTTTACAACTTGGGCTCACAGCAGATTGCACAGGCCTAGATATTGACGATAAACGTCAACTGGTACAAACCCGCCCTGCTTTTGGTGGCAACATCATGGCCTCTATTCTCAGTCCCTATACCCGCCCCCAAATGGCTACCGTCCGACCCAATGTCTTCAAACCACCCCAAGATGGTGGAAAGAAAGCTGAAATTCGGAATGTCGCCATTGAAGTCAACAAAGCTGCAGTCCGCACCAAACTCGTTGATACCATTATTGAGATAGAAGCAGGTGCCCTCAAAGTCGACGAAGCCGAAATGGTCGTTTCTTGCGGTCGTGGCATCAAAACCCCCGAAAA
>JABXGY010000168.1 GCA_016550395.1 archaeon
ATGGATGCGTTCTATGCTTCGGTTGAGCAGTTTCGACTCCATCCTGAATATATTGGGCGCCCGCTTTGTGTGGGTCCTGATCCCAAGCAGGGTAAAGGTCGTGGAGTGGTTCGTGCAGCGTCATATGAGGCACGGGCATTTGGTATCAAATCAGCCATGTCTGTGCTGAAGGCTTATCAGTTGTGTCCTGATGCGGTCTTTGTGTTTGGGGATTTTTCGAACTACATTGAAGCCTCTGATGAAGTTATGGAGGTGATTACCCGGTTTGCAGATGAGCAGCGGATTCGTAAGTCGAGTATCGATGAAGCCTACCTTGAGGTAACAGAACGCGTAAAAGAGTATCCAGGTCCTAAGGCGTTGGCTCGGGAAATTCAAAGAACAATTCGTGAGGAGACGAAACTCCCTTGTTCGATTGGGATTGCACCCAACATGGCAGTGGCTAAGATTGCAACCGATCAGAATAAACCAATGGGCATCACTTTGGTCCCACAGGATCCAGATGGGGTTGCCCGATTTCTAGCCCCGTTGGAGGTAACCGCTATAAATGGAATTGGTCGAGTCACGGGGGACCGCCTGAAGAAATTTGGCATTACGACACTGGGTCAGATTCAACAGATGACCCTTCAAGAACTCTTTCCAATCATGGGAAAGGGAGCGAAATGGTTGTATGATCGAGCATTTGGAATTGATAATCGAGGAATAATCCGATCTGGTCCATGGCGTCGTAAATCAATGGGCAAAGACCGGACGTTCCCTAAGGATGTTGACCCGAAGTCGATAGAGATTGCTCTAGAAACCTTGGAAGATCTTTCAACTAGGATTAGTCAGAAGCTCCAGTCGAAATCTTATCATTTCCGAACTATAACGGTGAAAATTCGGTACCGGGATTACACAACGATTCAACGGAGTCGTACTTTACCCGTGAGTACAAATAATCCAGACACGTTGTATAAGACGGTGTCATCGCTGTTTACGGAGCATCGGAAGTCAGATACCCCGTTACGTTTGGTGGGGGTACGGGTGACGAATCTGACACGGATTAGAGGACAAGTATCATTGGCTCAGTATTTCTAAGTATTCAGGGATGAAAACATTCATTCGGTATTCTATTCTTAAAGTATTTACTGGGTGTGTAAAGTGTACTTCAAAGGACTATCAACACTATTAGATGAGCCTGGTGATTCGTTCCCCCGTCGGTCGGAGTTGAAAATTTTACGTGGTAAGACCTTAACGAAAACACCGAATTGGCATAAGGCAATCATCCTAATTGAACAGGCTAAAGGTCGGCAGTTACGATTGATGGGATGGCAACGGAACAAGGAGGGGGAGTGGCGAATTCGACAGAAATTCAATATCGCAAAGGGCTATGCATTGGATATTGCAGAAGCATGTGAAGCATACGCTAATGAATGGGAAAGCTAGTTGGTGATTTTAGTTTTAATTAGAAGGTATCGGGGAACTCGTTCCATGTATTCGCGGTAGGAGTTACCGTATTTTGCTAAACAGGCCTTTTCTTCTTCAATTAGCCGTGCTCGGTTAAAAATCGCTGAGACGACCAGAATGCAAAGAGCAATACCTGAGCCTACTGCCAGGCTAATGCCCACGATTGTAACTAGAATTGTGAGCACCTGTGGGTTGCGTGAATACCGATAGATGCCCCCAGTGACAGGTTCATCGATAGGGATATTATGGAAATTAATAACAGCGATGCTAAATGCGATTAATCCGATGGCGTAGATAACAAGTCCGATATAAAATACTGGTGTACCAAATTTCAAGGGAGTTAAAAAGAGCAGAATAAGACTGATGAGGGAGAAGCTCTTGCCGATGTAGAGGAAGCCCCGGTGTCGTTTTGTCCACGTAGAATGATCATATTCAAATAGCCGACCTCGCGTTCCCTTCGGAAAGGACGCCACTAAAACAAGCTCAACCATCCAGAAAATGAGAAGGAAAATCCATCCATTCCAGATGCCAATTATGAGCAAGGGAAAGAGTTCCATTCCAAAGAATTGCATGAATTTAAGCCCCTGACATTTGATTTGCATTTTAGGCTTGCCTAACTATTTACTTTTTGGTATACCCAAACATCTCTCATTATTTCATTTCTGGGAGATAATAAAGAGAAGGCGACTGATAGAAGTAACCCCTATCAGTCAACCCGTGGGGAGTAGGATGTAATGTTGATTAGCTTCGGACTTCTCGGATGTAGGAAATGAGGAAGAGAAAGAAGAGCAGCAAAAAGATTCCAACATTAATCCAGGCATTAATGTTGTATATTGGTGGGAAAAAGAAATGATAAGTAATAACGATGGCCGCGAGGACGGACCAAATGAGATTCATTTCAACAACAACTTTAACTCGTACCCATTCTTTGGTCATTAGACAAAGGAGAGATCCGATTGTGAAAGCGATCATCACTGCTCCTAAGACTCGAACGGTGGGGTCAGTGAAAGTGAGACCAAACATGGTTGCAAGTAAGTCAGGAATCAGTAAGAAACTAAGCCCATAGGTGAACCCGACGATGACGTGGATAATGAATGTGACGCGTAATACTACTCCATATTCTTCAGCCATTGCATTCACCTGTTAAGATGAGTTGAAGGTAGACTTCCTATGTGGTTGTTCCTTAAAAGTATTTGATTACTTTAGGTCAGAACCACAATAATGCCTGGAAGGGCAACTATAAAGGAAAGAGTTCTGGAAGGTTCTTTCGCGGTGATATTCCTATAAGTGGGGGATAGTGTACAAGGGAGAACAGTAGAAAACTATGATAAAGTGGAAAGTGAGTGAAATGGCAACTGTACTTATCGTGTATGATTCAGAAACGGGAAATACTGAAAAAATGGCCCAAGTCGTGGCGAAAGGTGCCCAACAAATTGACGGTATTGATGTCATTGTGAAACGTGCAACAGATACAACTAATGATGATCTTTTAAACGTGGAGGGCATTATTGCCGGTTCACCAGTCTATTATGGGTTGATGTCGGCAAACTTAAAGGCAGTATTTGATGCCTCCGTGAAAATCCATGGGAAACTCGATGGTAAAATCGGCGGGGCATTCGCATCAGCTGGCGGTTATGCAACGGGAGCGGAAACAACGATTCTGTCGATCCTTGAAGCAATGTTAGTTCATGGGATGATTGTTCAAGGTAATGCTCGAGGTCCTATGGAGCATTATGGTGCAGCAGCTAAAGGCGCTCCAGATGAAAAAGAGCAAAAGTCCTGTCATACATTAGGAAAACGTGTTGCGCGCCTTGTCACACGGCTTCATGGGAAATAATTTAAGAAGGTCTACGTGGAATTTTTGATTATTTGGGCGAAAGTTTTCGACGCCCAAATAGTGTAAATGCTAGTACAAACATGAGACCAATCGCTATTGCAGCTAATGAGAATCCGGGAATCTGTGGGGGTGGCTGAGTTTGTAATCCCCCGCTGGATACGGTCAGTTGAAGGGTTATCTGCCCAGAGACGCTGGAGATAGCAGTAACTTGGAATACATCATTATCAGCCGCAGCGACGTTGAAGGTATCAGACATTGAAGAAGTGCTGGTCTGACTTGTGTAGTTGCGATCCATTACAAATAGAGTGTTCTTGTTGATGATGATTTGTTCGATATAATGGCTGTTCATGTCTACATCGGTGTGAATTACTGTGACAGTGAGAATTTGGTTATCGTAATCATAAGAAAGGGTCATATTTGATGGGGTATGAGCTCGTATTGGAACAGGAATAATTGCAAGTAAAGA
>JABXGY010000169.1 GCA_016550395.1 archaeon
CGCAACCAGAAAGCACAATAATGAAGCGGCGTTTAGCAAATTCTTCAGCCATGTCATGAATTGCTCGTCCTCCGTCAGGATAATTAGCACATCCAACATGTGCAATAACGCCTGGGATTTCTCCGAAAACGACAGGTTGTCCTACAGCCCGTATCTCTGTATCTTTGATGGCACCACGCCCCGTCCGAACTTTAAAGGATTCGTTCATCCAATGATCTTTTGCTGCAGTAACCATCCAGCTATGAAGCTCATATTCGTTGGGACAAGCTGATTCACATCGTGCACAGCCAATGCATTCATCATAAACATCTACGAGTGGACCAAAGTTTCCTTCAGATGCTGCTAGTACTGCTTCCATGACTGGCTGGTCATTGGGGCAAGCCCTTCGGCATTCTGAACATTGTCGGCAGGCTTGGGCGAGTTCTTTGATTTTGTTCTTGCTTGGTAATGAGGATTTCTTCTTACGTTTTGGTTTCACAGCCAGAGCAGTCTTTACAACTACTTCACCCACTTTACTATGGTCGCCAATGAAGACTCCAGGTACTTTAAAGGACACTAAATCAGCAACAATCGCATCCACATCATCTTTTGTACGGTCTGGTAAGCCCATACAAGATTTATCACAAGTAGCAATAACTGGTGTTTTGACTTTTGCTGCATGCAATGGAATATCTGTCCTGATACATTGTTCGTCAACAACCAAAACATCAGCTAACCCACTTCGCACAAAACGTAGTTGCCAAGAGATTGGACCGACAATCTTGGCTTTGGAGTCATGTCTGGTTATATCCCAGGCTGTGCAACAGATCCCACTGACATCGACCTTGTCTTGGAGTCCGTGCTCCATTGAATAATCAGTTATCGCTGCAGCGGGAACAACGTTGTGTCCGATACATAGGATTGTAGCTTTTGACTGATCCATGGAGGCGATGCCTGCTTCGACTAGCGGAGCTTCTGGATCTGATTGGGGAAAGCCCATTGTGGAGATTTGAACCAGATCCGCGATTTCCATCCCCACTTGGTCAATCATGCCAGCATGAAGTACTTTTGATTCAAAGTCTAACCAACTACCTTCTTGACCCGTATGGACTGCTGACAACGTATGTGTAAGTTGAGTTTCACAATAATCAATAATCGAAGACGCATCTTCTAGAGTACGAGGGCGAATTCCAGTTACTAACCGTGAAACAGGAGCTTCGATATCAACCCCTTCGCCTTGCGTGAGGGGTGTTCGTGGACCAAATTCATGAATCAAATGATTAACAAGATGTCGAGCGTGCGCCAGGTGCGCCGCACACCCGATGTTCGCGGCAGCCAACACAATTCGTGCGGACTGTCCCTTAATGTCCAGACCACAAGCTCCGCGTTTTCCACCAGTCAGGTCACATTTACCAAAGGTACAAAGACAGCACAGCTGACAAGCTGGCATGTATGAGGGTTGGTAACGCTTCAGGAGTTTATGGTCCCAATCGCGAAGCGTGGTAACTTCTGGCATGGGAGTGGGTCCCATGGGTTCGTCCCAGTCTTCATCGATAACTCTGCCGATACTGACTTCGACATTGCGGAAACTTCCGAAACCGGTGTCAAGTCGATCAGCTCGTATTCGGGCCCGTTTTTGTTCTGTCAATGTGATTCGTTCCTTCCATTTGCGCGCATAATAGGAGGGAAATATTGGTGAAATAATAACAGTTTCGCCTTTAAGTTTTGATGCTTCTGCAAGGTTTTGCATTAACGGTGTATATGTTCAGGGCTTTCTGACCGTCAACTTAACATCCACAATCAACCTAGCACTTACAGTAATTCTATGGTGAAAATGAACAGAGAATTACATTCATGTCTCACAACCGTCTGCGTTTTACGAGGTAAATTATTACACCAATTAGAAGAATGCAACCACACAAGCTCACAACGATTATGAGTTGTAATTCGATTGGAATGGGGCTAATCGCTGAAGATTTATTTATGGCGAAGAAATCGATTGTTGTATTATCAGGTTGCATTACTGTGACGGTAACTTGGGTTGGGTTGACGTCGATTTTACAGTAGTGATAGTTGCGACTCGCGACGTCGCCTTCTTGCCATTGTGGGGCGGTTGGATCTGGAGTATAGAGTGAGGCCCCACCACCTCCGGTGACAACATAATAGATGTCATCTCGGATATATCGATAATAATAGTGGTCGTGTCCATGAAAAACGAGGTCTACTCCATATTGAACGAAGAGCTGGTGAAATTCATGGCGAATAGTTTCCGCCTGGGTCCATCGATCCACACGATTTTGATTCACTGACCATGCAGGTCGATGGTATGAAGCAACGATAAAGTCCGAAGGTTGGGTATTGGCTAAATCGTTGAGAAGCCAATCCATTTGAGGTTGTGAGCAGTTGTAGGTTTCGGAACCATAATCAAAGTAGTCTTCAGTATTTAGGATGATAAAATGGATACCCCCATAATTGAAGGAGTAATGGAGTTCTGTTTCACCTGGTGTGTCGATAACACTGGAGAAATTAAAGAACCGCTTATATTGGGTAAAATTCTCGTCGAATACATCCCATTCGTCTGTATATTTTTCATGGTTACCAACAACACCAAAAAGGGATATTCCAGCATCCCAGATCGGTTGAATGGAGGAATTAAAACTAAGCCATTGGTTCCAGATACCACCTCGATTAACCATGTCTCCTGTGTGAATAATGAAGTCAGGATTTTGCTGCATGTACGCTAATACCATCTCCGAATGTATTGGTGACACTGCAACATCACCCCCACCACGAGTATCTCCATATGCGATGAATGTGAAACCCAACGGTGATTGAGCATCTATTCGATTTGATATGATTCTAAGGGGCGAAAAAATTGTCAATGTTAGCAATGTAATAATGAGGATTGTGGATTTGATTGTTTGAGGCATTCTTGGTAACCTTGGATGAAGCGGATAAATTTGATAATTTCTATCATTTATTTATCAGACAAAAATAAAGTTTCACCAGCAACCATCGAAAATAATTCTTGCACATTCGTGAGAATCGAAGCTCTTTGACAAAATACAAGAAAAATAAAGGTTTAAGTAAAACCTTCATGTGATTTTGGAAATGAGGTGATGGTATATGCCAATTTATATAACCCTCATGAAATTAACCGCTCAAGGTGTCAAGAATATTAAGGATGCGCCAAAGCGTATTGAGTCTGGAATTAAGTACCTTGAACGGTTAGGTGGTAAACTCTTAGCCTTCTATGTGACTTTCGGAGAATACGACTACATCGGGATTGCTGAAGCTCCCAATGATGAAGTAGCAATGCGATTCCTCTTGGGTTTAGGTTCAGCAGGTAATGTGAAAACAACCACCCTGAAAGCCTATTCGAAAGAAGAGTTTGTAAAGGTCGTTGAAAAGGTCCCCTAGCGCACTAATTAACAAATCATCGTAAACCTGGTAAATCGAATTTCATAGAATTTCATGACATTTTCCTATGTAATGTCATTGAATAGCCTCTATCATCAGCGGCCTAACTCTCGATGTTGGAAGCAGAACCATCGGCCATTCCTATAATAGTTGCCAGAATGTCCGCATACGCAACAAGTATTGCTCTCATGTGATGCCATAAATCGCTGTTTGGCGAGAAGAAGGTTATTCTCTAATGGTAGGTTAAGATCCCGGTAACAGAACCAACACCGTGAGGCATCAGGGTGACAAAAACTTTGGCACCGAGGACAGATATATCCCCCACTTTCATCGCGATTTGCTGTCTTTTGATAAAACACGTAACACCATGCGAGACCTAAAAAAACGCTTTCAACAACAAGAATTCCGCCTGTTAACTGTATATAGAATACGGGAAGTGTTGCTACAGTCTCCGCAGGTCCTAAGAAATTCAGTCCACTGTTAAGGAGCCACGCACCTACCAGTAATACACCCGTGTTCAGGATGAAGGGGATGATGTCCTCGAATTGCGTAGTTTCCATTGAATCAGCGCACTGATTATGTCTCTAGTTTCTTAACTAAAAACCATTTCATTTCGGATGAAAAGTTAATCAAATCCGTATAGTGATAGCCCACGATGGCACGTATACTACAATTGATGAATCAAATGTGGTATTTACCATTGACAATCCAATAGTTGTGGATGGTCTACCGCCGTCACCGTGGTTATGGATTATTGCTATCGTTGTAGTGGTTATCATAATCGTGGTTATTCTTCTCTACTTGTTTCTCAGACGACGCGGAAAGGCGAAATGAGATCCTTCGTGGAGGGGGTTCCCTCCACACTCCCTTTTTTATTCCAGAGGAATTTTCTTCCCATTGATATAAACTTCGGTAACTTCGCTGTAAAACTCGAAAGGATGTCCCGACCAAATAACGATATCTGCATCTTTTCCTGGTTCAAATGAACCAATCCGATTCTCCAGATTTAAAATTTGAGCAGGATTAATAGTGACGCATTTCAAAGCATCTTCTCGACTCATACCATGTTTGATGGCATACATAGGAAGAAGAGGAAAATAGTGCATCGGAGTTAACGAATCCGTTTGCAAAGCCACCTTGACTCCTGCTTCATTAAGGATCACAGCGGTCTTGAATCCACGTTCACGGGTTTCCGGCTTAGAGACCCAAAAGATCGTTGGACCGATGACAGCAGGAATGTCACTCTTTGCGATAAACTTCGCGATTTTGTGACCTTCTGTGCAGTGGATTAAAACGAGATGGAGGTTGAATTCTTTAGCGATTCGAATAATTGTGGCAATATCATCGGCACGGTGTGCATGGGCATGCAAAGGTATCTCGCGTTTAAGGACCTTCGCAATAGTTTCTAGACCAATATCACGTTTGGGGGGTTTGGGGGCGACTTCTTCCTTTTTCTTGGCTTCTTTTACTTTGGCTCCAAAGGCTTTCCATTCATCAAGATAATTTTGCCCATCGGTGAATGTTTTTCGTATTAATGCAGCGACACCCATACGTGTCATAGGCATCCGTTTATTTTCAATGCCATGGACCCGTTTTGGATTTTCACCCAGTGCAATTTTCAAACCAGAAGGTGATAAGACAATCATATCGTCGACGACACTTTCAGGCAGCGGTTTAATAACAAAACATTCACCCGATATCACATTACCTGAACCAGGGCCCGTATTCACAGTGGTAACGCCACCTTTGAGAATCTCTTTAATTGATGGTTCAAAGGGATAGAATCCATCCTTTCCTCGCATTTCTGGAGTGACTGGGGTTGTCATCTCATTGCCATCCATACCCATGGGACCAATACTACCATCAAAGAGTCCATGATGAGCATGTGTCTCAATAAATCCAGGGACAACATACTGTCCTTCTACATCAATGATTTTTGTTTTACTCGGGATTGGTATCGACTTCCCTACATCAACGATTTTACCACGATCGAATAGTAGAGTGCCTTTTTTGATAAGTCCTTGTACAGGACAAAGAATGGTCGCATTCGTAATCGCTCTCATAATTTCACCAGAATACCATTTACCCCTGTTGGTTGAGAAAAGCTTTGCGTGATGCAAGTTTTCGTTAGTCTTTGGGTTTACGAAGTTTTGGAAAGATAGCTCCAGTCTTTTTTTGGTACTCGCGGTACTCTTCACCAAACCGTTTGATGAGATCCTTTTCCTCATAATGGATGATAATCGGACTAACGATGATCACCATGATGATGGCCCAAATAACAAGGAAAAGGGAGTTAATGAACAAGGGAATAATGACAAACCAGGGCATCTCACCTACAGCTTGGGGGTGTCGAATATGTTTGTAAATACCGCCATACAGTTGTGTGGTTTTGGCGGGTATCATGGTTTCTGGACCTGCATCTTTGATGCCTTTAATCCAAATAGGTGTAAAAATGATAGCGATGATCACACCAATTACGATGCTAACAAGATGAATAGGATGAACGAACCAGGCTAGTTCTGGAATGGGGAACCAGATCCACAGGATGAAGTTGATTGTTATGACTCCCATGAGAATTCCCGAGATGGCTCGAAACCGTTTACAGTCTTGCCAGGCTTTCTCGCCATATTTTTCGGAACGAGAGACTGGTTGGACGCTAAGGATGTAAAAGTACCAACAAAAAAACATTGTAATATTTAAGAAAATTAAATTCGCCCATGGAATTGATATCATAATTAATCAGCCTCTGTTAAATTAGAATCATGCCTTTTTCTTAGCTTGGGGAGAAGGGCTCCAGTCCGTTGTTGATATTGACGGTATTCATCACCGAATCGTCGAATCAGATCCTTTTCCTCGACAGTGATCATGATTGGGAGATAAATAAGAATGAAAATAAATGCGTAAAGTAACAGGAATAAGGAATTTACTACGAAGACTGTGACAAAGTACCAGCTCATTTCTCCGAGTGTTTGAGGGTGTCGGATGCAGTTATAGATACCACCAAACATTTTCGTTTCAGTGGATGGTGTCTTCGCTTCACTCCCAGATTCTTTGAGTCCTTTGTACACAATAGGCAGGGTAATAAAAAAGATGAGGAGGGCAATGGTGTATCCAATCCATGGGTTGAAGAATATTGGCCAGGCGAGTTGGGGAATGGGAAACCATAGCCAAAGAATCATGGTGAGAAGCTGGATGACCATGAAGATCGTGCCAATGGTTCGGAGCCTGTCACAGAGTTTCCAGGCTTTTGGTCCATATTGTTCTGCTAGTTTAGCAGGCATGAGACTGGGGATATAGAATCCAGCAAAGAGTGTACCACTGATAAAAAGCATAGAGAAGTTAAGCAATGGGATTAGCACTGAATGTTCCTCGTTTTGTTGAAGTCTCTCTTCTGATATTTTAGTGTAAATTAATTTGCCGTGATTTAGGAACCGAGGTGTCTGCGGATTTCGGGTATAAGGTTCTGGATGGCTTTGATGGCAGGAGAATCATCAGTAAAATCTAAGGGGGCAACACCTTTTAGATTAGCCTGACGGATGGCTTTATCAAAAGGGATTATTGTGAGTAGGGGGATATTCAACTCGTTCAGAGTTGTTTCGATAATTTCCTTATCAGTTTCGTCCATTACCTTATTCGCTACAGCAATGACTGTATCGACTCCAATATCATGGGCTAATTTCTTGATTCGCCCAACGGTACTAATGGATGTTTGAGCTGGCTCAACTACAACAATTAATGCATCCATTCCCTTCGAAGTACCTCGTCCAAGGTTTTCAATTCCTGCTTCAAGATCCATCACAAAAGCTTCATCCATTCCAACAATTAGGTAACGAATAAGCGTCTTCAGAAGAGCACCAGCAGGACACATACAACCGGATCCTCCAATGGTGACGGTTCCAGCGACAAGGAGGGTTACATTGTCGGGACCGGGTATGCCAAATTTATCTGCTAAATCTGCTACATGCGGATTGAGTTTGAACATTTGACCATATACTTTCGGATCCATACCTGTTCGTTCTTTCACTAATTCATCGTTTTCAGTTAGTGGGATAATCTTGGCTGCAACGTCAGCTGGAATCCCTAATGTTGCAGCTAACGTTGGAGTAGGATCCGCATCTACAGCAAGTACACGGATACCCTCTCGACCTAATAATCGAGCTAAGGTTCCTGAAACAAGGGTCTTACCGACACCACCTTTTCCAGCAACTGCGAGTTTCATTCAGTCACCAACTGCGCGTAGCTACATTTGCTAACGCTTAAAACCTTCGCCTTTCCAACCGTTTTACTTGACACCTAACCTTGTTGTGAGTTGTTCTAACACTTGTTCTTCAGTAGGCAAATTAGCCGGCGGCTTAGTAATGGGTTGAAGTGGAACAGCGGATCCGTCCATTCTGTATACCGTACCAGTTGTTTCTGCGCCAGTTAAAGCTGTAGGAATAACAATTGTGGATTCACGGGTTGTAAGGCTTGGCTGAGTTGCTAGAGTGATGAGTGGAATTTGTTGAAGCGCCCTTGCGATTGGTGCTGGTAACATGCTGATTGGATCCCACCCCACAATTAGTGCAGCATCAAATTTGTTAGTGATGAGTCCTTGAAAGACTGATTCATGGGGTTTAGGTGGCTGACTGTTGAAATCCACTGAATAGGGGATTTTTGTCTCAGCTTGGCTTGCTTTCACAACACCTATACTGTTACAATATGCGACCATAGGAAGGGTTACACAAGGGCGGTTCTTCTTGTTTAATACTCGAGCGACCTTTGAAAGTAATGGTAAAGTTTTCGAAGCATGATGCGAATGAAGTAATCCGTTTCCATAAAAAATCGCGATGTAGTTAGCTTCTTGAATTTGTTTAGCAAAACTGAGAAATTCGATGGCAGGTATTCCACCAACTTTGACAGGGGGGGTTCCAGGTCTACCCCTAATCTCAGTTAGGAGTGTAGTCATAAACTGTTCATCACCAATCTCTGCGTCTAGAATGAGCTGGTGGTTGGCTAGTCGCATTGATTCTGTTTGCCGAATATCTAATACAGCAACAATTCGACTTTCCCGACCCTCTGGAATTTTTTCTCCTGCAGGAAAGACAGTATAACGGCTAGCATGGCGGTGGTGGCTCTCAGCAGGATTTACACCCCAATAGACGATGAAATCTGCAAAATTCCGAATCTCCTCAAGGCTAATTTTACCTGTTTCACCGCCTACTAATTTATTTTGACGAAGTTGACCATACTCATAGCTTGCAGTGCTATCATAGACTCCTTTCAATACTTTGGCAAGTTTCAAACCTAGCTGTGAAACTTCGATTGGACTATTAGACCAACCAATAAGTAAAGGGTGTTTACTTTTAGAGAGAATGGCACTTGCTTCTTCATAAGCAATTTTAAATGGAACGCTTTTAGCGATTGTTGATTTGGATTTCATTTGAGCTTTTGTTAACCGCGATTTACTTCGAATTGATGAATAATATGCATGACCCAACCCACACAATCCAAGTGATTGAATGCCAGTTTTTGTTACTTCTGCGGCTACATCATCACAGACAACAGAGCATCCGCAACAAACCGTATCTTGCATAAATTCCCCGACCTACAGGAATGTGCATTCACTACCAGATTTCAATCGCTTTAACATAACAGCCTTGTTCACAAACTCGACAATTCATCCGATCTGGAGGAAATCGTCGACATTTTTCGAGATTAATAATTTTTGCCGTACCATTTTCCACACGAAACACCGTATCGGTCGACCGAGCAGCCTTACCAATAACTGTTTCAGGCTCTACGGAGGCATCCACAGGACATACAACTACACAGTTCCCACAACCAGTACACAGAGTCTCATCAAGCTTAACTCCTGTTTCTTCAGCAGCTAGTAAGGGTGTAATTAATTCATTAAGAGTAGAAAGTTGGTTAGCATATTGTGGGTCTTCCTGAAGAGGTGGACAATCCTTTAACTCGACTTCACGAAGAGCTAGACGGGTTGCAAACGCCATGCATGTCATTCCACATTGTTTACAATTGGTTTGGGGAAGGAGTTTATACAATTGCATAGGATTGAGCTTTTTATCAGCCATTCGATCACGACACAGTTCTTATGTAATCTTGAGCCTGTGTGTACCTTTATCTGTTCGGTAAGGACTATATGATTTGTTGTAGTGTTTGCCTCAATAATTAAATCAGAAGATGGTAAGTTAAGAAGTGTTAAAGCTGTTCAAGTCGAATCTAAACATGGCTTAGTCATATGTTGACATCCGTGTAAAAGTCCACAAAACGAAAAAAAATCACACAAAAAACTAC
>JABXGY010000170.1 GCA_016550395.1 archaeon
ATCGATCCTGATTGAGTTCCAAAGTTCATGAGGGGAAAAATTACAGGACTCTGGCTTATTGAATAACTTGATGAATTAGGAGCTGGCTGAGGAAAATTAAGGGCGAGTAAGCCAATAAATAAGAAAAGGAAAGTAAAGGAGTATAACTTTGATGAACGCAGTATTATTACCCTCTAATAATTTTGTTTAGGTGAATTTACTTTTGAATAAATCCTTTCCTAGTACGACACCACTCTATATGGAAAACTAGTTATGGGTTGTGTCAAGAGAACATACTTTAAGGAGCGTTTGCTGGAACTCGCTAAGAATCTCACGGAATTCATCTCGGACCTCAAGATAGAGATTATTTCGTTGTAACTGTAATGTATATAGGATTTGTAATAATTCACTTTGGAGAAATTCAGCGATTTCCCCATAGGCGTCCACCAATGCGAGCATTTGTTGCGAATAGGCACTATATTCCAGGAAAAGAGAATATGCTTGAGACACTCCGAGTAACATTCCTTGGCAATCTCGAGTATATGTTTTAAATTCATGGACCCGCGATCCAGTACGAATCTTATCGCGAATATCAATAACTTCAAGATGGGATCCTTCGAAAATGCTTGAAAAGAAGGTAACATTATGGCGTTCATAAACCCAATTGGTTCGATTAGATAAGCTTACATGCTCCTTAAACCGTTCATGTACTTTTTTGAAGGCAGTAATTTTGTAATCAAATTCTTCCAATTCTTGGGCGCCGAAATACCCAGCTGACTCGGTAAGAATAAAGGAGGGATGATTTTGAGCATCCTTCACAAAATATTCGATGGCTTCTATGACAAGATTGATTTTTTGACTCAAGTCTTGTTCGGCAATAGCGGCGTTCAGTGTTGTATATCCGGCTTCTCGTAACTTCTCAGCTTCTTCTGAAGTTGCGTAATGGAGTACCTCAAGAAAACGGTTCATACTTTCACTGAAGGTATGGAAAACTGCATCTTCTAATCGTGGTAAATACTGTGCTAACTTTTTTGTATTCCGCTCTACTGCTTGGTACTCATCGAGGAATTGTTTCAGAAACCACCCAATACCTTGAATATCTAATTCAGCGATGTTAATCTTGATCCGTGGATCACTTGATACTCGGACCATTTCAGCAAACATACGATGATCCGTAATGCCAATTGAAGCAAAGAGCGTTGCCATGCTCCGTTGACTACTCCGATAATAGGCATAATAGATTAACAAGTTGTCAACAAACTCATCAATGTAGTGTAATAGAGCGGTGGTATCAAAAACCGGCATTGTTGTTCCAAGACTTTGTGCCTCCATATACTTGGAGAGCTGGTTTTGTGCTTCATTCTGAATTGTTTGCCAGCGGTCATCGTATTTCTGGCTTAAAGCAATATACTGCTCCAATAGTTCCCAAAGCCGTTTAGGTGGAGTTATTTCTGTTGAAGCAGTGTCCTCAGCCATTGCCTTTCAACCAATTATTTTCTAAATGCCAGGACAGCCCTATTCTATCTTTGGTTCTTTAGCGAGTTCAGAGGTTAAAATGAGTTCTGCTAATTTCTTGAACACATCAGTAACAGCATAATCAGTCTTTGCACTCGTTTCAAAGTAGTGAATTTCCTTTTGTGCTGAATATACTTGAACCTCATCTGTCTCAACTACGCGTGAATCGGTCAGGTCCAATTTATTCCCCACCAGAATTATCGGTACATCCGTTCCAGAATACCGGCGAATCTGATTAAACCACTTTTCAACATTCACAAAGCTTTGACGCATTGTAATATCAAAGACTAAGAGTGCACCCTTCGCCCCACGATAATAAATCGGTCGAACCCCAGCATAACGTTCTTGACCAGCAGTGTCCCAGGCCTGGAGTTTGACAATATAATTGTTAACTGGGAGGGATTTGACGATGAAATCGACACCCAACGTAGAGATATACCCATCAGTAAAAGTGCCGTAAGCGAACCGTGTCGTAAGACTAGTTTTTCCAACCTCAGCGTCGCCAACTAGTACCACTTTGAAAAGGTAATCGAATGCATCGTGTGACATGCACAGGTCTCACAGAGTTTTTTCCAAGTTAAATGCAGTAGAAGTGTCACTTAAAGATTTGCGAACGGATGTAAGAATCAGGGATAAACTTCAAACTTTTACAAATTACATATCAGGAGAAAAAAAGAAGAAGAAATAATGCGAATACGCCATTAAGACACTCACACCTGAGATTGGCACGCGCTCTAGCTCAAAAGTATTTATAGATAGACTACTGTAGTCTGACGAAATATTGACCCAAACTCCCAACAAAGAATCAAAAAGCAGGATGGGATTTAGGGTGGGAAATAAGGTTAAGATAGTCAAAAGTGTATGTCGTAGTTGCCATGGTGGTTGCGACGTACTTATCCATGTTAAGGATGGAAAGGTCGTTAAGGTTGAAGGAGACCCTGAGAGCCCGATAAGTCATGGAACCCTCTGTGCTAAGGGCTTAGCATCGATGCAGCTTGTCGATAATCCAAAGCGATTAAAACATCCCCTTAAAGCAATTGGTAGGAGAGGTGAGGGGAAATTTCAAAAAATTGGGTGGAATGAAGCCTTAGACATCGTAGCGGGTAAGCTTAAAGAGATTAAGCAGGAGTACGGTGCGGAATCTGTGGTTTTCGCTCACGGTACCGATAGAGCTTACCTCCATTTCGTGCACAGGTTAGTCAACCTATTCGGCGCTCCTAATGTAACCTCACCCGGTTATGTGTGCTACATTCCACGTGTCGGTTCCTCCATCATCACCTGCGGAGGCTTACCCATATGCGATTATGACAACAACCCAAACTGTGTCATAGTATGGGGTTGCAATCCTGTTCTCACCAACCCAGACGAGTACAAAGCGATAAAATTGGCTAAAGTATTGAACCAAGGGGCGAACTTAATCGTCATCGATCCAAGGTTTACTCAACTTGCATCGCGAGCCAACATATGGTTGCAACTAAGACCAGGTACCGATACCGCGTTAGCCCTAGGGATGCTAAACGTCATCATACGCGAAAAACTCTACGATAAGAAATTCGTAGAGAAATGGACCCATGGCTTTGATAAACTGGCAAAACGAGTTGAAGAATACCCACTCGCAAAAGTTGAGGAGATAACATGGGTTCCAGCTTCAAAAATTGAGGAAGCTGCTAGGTTATACGCCAAAACGAAGCCAGCAACTCTCCATTATGGCGTTAAGCTCGAGCAAAACCTGAACTGCTCGAGCAATCACAGCGCGTTAATTGCACTAATGGCTATTACCGGAAACCTAGGTACTCCAGGAGGTCACCTCCTCTACCCATCGCCACCCGTGGTCCGCTACCCGAAGTTTATGCTCACCGATAAACTACCAGCTGAACTGAGAGCGAAAAGGCTTGGTGGAGAGCAATACAAGCTAGCCAACATGATGTCCATTGTACCACCAATGCTAGTCTGCAAAGCCATATTAGAGGAGGATCCATACCCAGTTAAAGCCTTGGTTGTCTTTGGCAGCAATCCCCTCCTAACTTGGCCCAACTCGAAAAGAGTTCACGAAGCGCTTATGAAGCTTGATTTTATCATGGTCGCTGATCCCTTCATGACCCCAAGCGCCCAGCTAGCCGATATAGTCTTACCCGTCGCATCATGGCTCGAATATAATGATGTAGCTGCCTACTTTTTCCGTGCGGGTCATGTGCAAGCTAGGGTCAAAGCAGTACAAGTCGGAGAATCTTGGTCTGACCACAAAATCATCAATGAGCTAGGGAAAAAGCTAGGCTATGAGGAGTACTTCTGGGATGATATAGATCAATACCTAGACTATATTCTAGAACCATCTGGGATGACATGGAACGAGTTTAAAGAGAAAGGAATCATTCAGATGGAACCGAAGCAGTACGAAGAAAAAGGCTTCTCAACGCCAACACGAAAAGTTGAGCTGTACTCCACTATTCTCGAATCTTGGGGCTATGATCCACTACCATTCTACGCAGAACCGCCTGAAAGTCCAATAAGCAACCCGGACCTCGCAGCAAAATATCCACTAATACTAACAACGGGAGCAAGAAGCCCCGTTTTCTTCCATACTGAGCATCGACAACTACCATGGGTACGTGAAATACACCAAAATCCCATAGTTGAGATACATCCCGAAACTGCTGAAAAACATGGAATTCAGGATGGTGACTGGGTCAACATAGAAACACCCAGGGGGAGAATAAAACAAGAAGCAAAGCTAACATTAGGCATACACCCGAAAGTGATTCATGCCCAGCATGCATGGTGGTTTCCAGAAAGGGAAGAACTGGGCTTCGGATGGTCTGAATCCAATGCAAACATCTTAACGGATAGTAATCCACCTTTTGACCCTTGCATAGGAGCATCAAACCTAGTGGGCTTACTGTGTAAAATTTCCAAAG
>JABXGY010000171.1 GCA_016550395.1 archaeon
AGGAGTTCGCTTTGCATTGCTCCTGGTCGTGGCATTTTTTTTCACACTCCTTATGGGGTGATTCCGATGAGGGGGAGGAACCAGTTCATTACCCATGGCCAGGCAAGGACTATGCCGACCATGAGGAGGCTGAAGGGAATGACCCATTTCCAGCTGGTATGGATGATTTGGTCGATGCGCCAACGGGCGAAGAGGGCTTTCATGTTGGAGAGGATGAGGACGAGGATTGTGGTTTTCACGATGAACCAGAAGGTGTAGTAAACACCAGCGATGAATGGGTTGAGCAGCCAGGGCATAAATTGTTGGATGTAGATTAGGTATTCGCCTGAGGCGATGGTGACATGTGCCCAGAGACCGTTGTTGATGAAGACAGCGAAGATTTCTGGTCCGAGGGGACCTCCGAGGAAGATGGCAGCACCTAGGGCTGCTGCAAGTAAGACTTCAAAATCATTGGAAAGGCGGAAGAAAGCGAGTTTCTTGCCAGAGTATTCGGTTTCCCAGCCTCCGACAATTTCGGTTTCAGCAATTGGTGCGTCGAAGGGAATTCGCTCTGCTTCAGCTTGTGCCGCTAGGATAAAGACGATGAAGAGACCCAGAAAAGCGGGATTTAGGATAAGGGGAAGACCTAGGTTGGCTTGGTAGATGACCACGCCAGTGAGACTGAGACTACCAGCCACCATACCTGCGGCGAAGAGTGCAAGGAGTAGAGGAATTTCGTATGCGAGCATTTGGATGACACCACGTACTGCACCAGTAAAGCCAAACCGATTAGAAGACGACCAGCCTGCAATGAACAGCATCATAGAAAAAATGGTGCTAAAGAACCCGATCATGAGGAGGTCCCCTTCAAAATACATAATACCGGTCAGACCTGCAATAGGAACGAGCATCAGGGTTGTCAAGGGAATTGCTAATGCCAAGATGGGTGTGAGGGTAAACCCGATTTTATCCGCAGCAGCGGGGGTGATATCCTCTTTGGCCATGAGTTTTACAAAGTCAGCGAATGGTTGAAGGATTCCACGCCAACCGGTATAAACTGGACCGATTCGATGTTGTTGATCGGCATAGAATTTCCTGTCTACCCATTCAAGGTAAAAGGCATAACCCATCAGGAAAAGGAAGCCAGGGAAAATGATAATCATGAGGATGGTTATAATTGCTTCGAGCACCACAGTGGCGCACACTCCAGTGGGTCACACCTATGAAACACTTCTGCTAAAAAAACCTTCTACTACTACAATTTTTTGGTCATTACGAAACTACCAACACTAGTAAAACACAGAAATAGGCATGATTATATTAAGCGCACTAGGTGACCTCATATTGACAAGGAAAAAAGGTTTCTTTCAACGCCGATGGACTGATTTCCGAACCGGACACGGAACCTACCTCGTTTACTTCCTGGCATTCATGAATTTCAGCATACTCGTCTATGAACTTGTATTAGTCAATATACCCGGCGTACTAGTCATTATCCCGACGCTGTTCCATTTCCTCCTCATATTTCTGCTAATCTATATTCCCCTCGCAGCCATAATCGGATGGCTCCACCGACGCTACCAAATGCCCATAGACATCGCATTATCTATGAAACAAAACCCCTACTGGCGCGAAATCACCACCTCTCTCGCTGAATTCGAAAAAGCTGTACTGCTCATCGCACAAAACAAAAACGATGAAGCCGTAACCCTTCTCCAAACTGCTATCAAGCGCCTAGAAATGGACTTTGCATAACTAACCAGTGATTCCAAGTCATTTGCTTCTATTAGTAGAACGCATCTGGAAACCGCATGTCATTGCTATCTAAGAAAACCAGGTAGTCCCCGATTTTTCTCAAATCCTTTCAATGAGAAAAAGAAACACGATGTGGCACTATTCCATTCTCCGCGCTTTTCGTTCTCTTTTAGGCAACAACCCACGAAATGCTTTCGTTATCATCTGTTTAGGTGCTTCAATATCGCCAATGACATCGATCTCATCAAGATCGATTACACCTAGTCCTCGCTTCTGAGCTTCCTGTAAAACAGGCATCTCTGTTGGTTCAAAGCCCACCAAGTGAGCCCCAACTGCTTCAACCGCAAAAGCATCCTTACCGACGATTAGCAATTTTGGGGACACAGTGATTCGTTTCTTTTTCCATCCCAGAAAGACATGTGTTGCATCCAATACTGCTAAGTCGATTCCCCCAACAGCCTCATACATATCAATCAATGCCGTCGGAAGCTGATCATGGAATCGGAATTTCTTGGTATCTAAAATCAAACCTAATAGATTCTTGGTAACAAAGCCCATATTCATCAAATCCTCATCACCCGCTTCCTCATAGCGCCGGGGCACATGTGTACTAACAAACGTGTTTGGCTCCAACAGAATATGGGAAAAAGGAACTCTTTCACTAGCTACCTCGACCTCTCGGGTCTCTGGGTCATCAGAGAGATTGAAAGGAACCACCCGATCATTAAAACAGTCCGCCCATACCTGCAACCGTTCTAGCCCCGGTCCTGCCCCGCTATCCGACTCAACCACACGAATCGCTGAAGCCTTATCAAAGACCGCCGTGATTGCATTCAAGGTCTTAACCGTAGTACAGATGCCGGTCTCCGGATTGTAAATCCCCACCTTTACCACGACCTGTCTCCCTGGTGAATTCAGGCTGTCTACACCACCTATGAGGTCAACAGCCTCATGAAACGAATCACTATCTACTACTGCAACGGTTGTCGACATTGACACCACAGGATCTTATGTGACTTAACAGGCTATAAGTATTCTCATTAAATAAGAAAACTATATCAATGGATAAGAAAAAACATATTAATTATTACCGGCGCCACGACTTCACGCGTTCGTGCTCTTCCCGACTTTTCGCCTGGAACTAGATTCGTAGTGGTTTCTCACACCTCCCATCGGAATACGCAAAAATCATCCGATTCGTTTACTTGAAACATCTAGAAATACAGAGAGCAACACCCAATTCCAGTAATTATTTATGCTCCGATTACTCTCTTCTAGCTTGGAGGCGAAAGACATCAAAAACCGCGTCCAAGACCATAATGGAAAAGCGCATGATCGACGCTGGGCGGCATACATTGCAGCAATGCGCGGACCCCTCAGCAGTATACCCGCTGATCACCAAAAAATCGATGCAACGATTGCAAGAAAACGTGCTGAGGTGCGCTTCTTTGAGGGGCGCAATCAACATTCAGTGAATCGCTCCGTGTTTCACCTGACAAAAATGCTTAAACGACAAAGCGGGTAATCACGAAAAAGCCCGTGTACTCTAGACACTGCTAAGATTGCAACACCTTTTGAGCTAGCTTTCAAGATACGCAGACAACCTAGCGTCACCACGCTTTTGCTTGATCGCGTGCTACACGACGCTTCTGCTGGAACCACGCCCACGGCTTCTCTTCTTTTGAGTCATCAGGATAAGCTAGGATAATCCGTTCCACACAATTTCTGGTCAAATCTTCTTCAACTTAGCCGCTTCATTTATTATGCTAACTGGGGATTAAAGAATCTCTAAGAAAATTCTTTTAGAGAAAAGAACTACTCGTCCTTTTTAAAATCGAGTGAGACTGAATTAATGCAGTAGCGTAAACCCGTTTTGTCTCTAGGTCCATCGTCAAAAACATGTCCAAGGTGGCCACCACAGTTCTTACACAGGACTTCTATTCGTCGCATACCATGAGTAAGATCGAGTTTCTCTTCAATTTTGTCTTTATCTAGGGCATCATAAAAACTTGGCCAACCACAACCAGAATCGAATTTTGCGTTAGATGAAAAGAGTTCGACACCACAACCTGCACATTTGTAAGTGCCCTTCTCTTTGTGCTTCCAATATTTTCCTGTGAAAGGGCGTTCTGTCCCTTTCTCTCGCAACACAAAATACTCTTCTTTTGACAGTTTCTTCTTCCATTCGTCTTCGGTTAATTCTCCTGCAGTCTTCATATCAATCAATTCGTTTATTGCTACAGATCACTAATTGCTTTTCGCAAATACTAGCACTAACAATATCAACTAATACGCAATTTGGAAATGGTACGCCCATTCTGAAGATGTGGAGCGAATTACCGGCGCCACGACTTCACGCGTTCCCGTTCTTCCCGACTCTTCTGCTCAAACCACGTCCACGGCTTCTCTTCTTTCGATCCATCCGGGTAAGCCAGGATAATCTAAATTGTATAGGAGGCGCTCTTAGCTTGTCTTACGCCGTCGACGCCAAGCAAAAACAGCGATAATAACGACCACACAGATGATAAGAATAAGTGGCACAGCTAGAATTAGAGGATTGATAGCAGGGGGTTTAGGAGAGAGTTTGGCAATCCAAGCCGAGAATAAACCTGAAGGCTGATAGAACCAATAAAACCGTGACCCCACCGCAATGAAACTATGGTCTTGAGTGGCAACCATATCCGTGATGAATTCAAATCCTGAACCAGGGGCTTGATGCGTGTCTATCTGTGTGCCATTCCAGTCGAAGAGATAGAAATGGACAAACCAGGGAATAAATGCAAGAAGTGGGGGGAAACCCTGACTAATGATAACAAACCCATCTTGTCCAAGCGTCACAATCGGAAGATCACGGTTTACCAGCCATGTTCCCTCTGGAAGCTCCCTCTTCCACTGCACGGTACCATTCACAAGAATAGAAGCAATCCAATGGTAATCTCTACCAGATTTACTTGTTACCCCAACCTGGTTTGGTGATTCAAGATGAACCTGAATTCCTCCCATATCCGTTCCTACTGCAGTAATTAGAAGCTCTTTATC
>JABXGY010000172.1 GCA_016550395.1 archaeon
CCTGCTCCTTACCTATTATTTCCAGTATGATAGTACGTCCACCCTCCCTCACCGATTTTTAGATCCCGTGCAAAGTCGGATAGGCCTTATCACAGTGATTCTCTTACTCATTGGTGGTCTAGTTGCTTGGCCCATCTATTCGGTATATGGGGGGTTTCTGCTCATTGCTCGATTCGGGATTCAGTTGTTCACACCGGAATTTCTCATTCTGTTCATCCAAGGTCTTTCAGTGGGCGCCTCCGTAATTTTCGTGATGTACTTTCTCCTCGCCTCTTTTTCGATATTGGTCCTTCAATGGCGAAGGAGACGACGTTAAAAAATTCTTTAACACAAATTAGAGTCAACCAGCACTGCTAGGTTAAGGCTTTTTTGAGTAATCCACCGAGTTTGCGTATGCCCTTGTCGATAATTTCAGTAGTCGAATAGGAATAGCTGATCCGCATTGTGTTTAAAGCTCGCTCTACTGGTACGAGTTGTTTTCGATCGGGAAGGTAGCTTAATCCCATCAAGGGATAAAAGGCAACACCAGGCACGTAGATGATGTCATTGGGTAGGGCCATTTGTTCCAAGAATTCCCTTGCATCAAAGTCTTTGTCGTCGCTTTCCCACCAAATAAAGAAACCACCTGTGGGATCGGTTCGATGACCTGGGGGGAATGTCTCATCAATAGCTTTGCCCATCACTTCCGCTCGTTTTCGGTATGTCTCTAAACTTTTCGGTAAGACCTGATCAATATACTTCCGGTAATAAATATCAAGCATGCGTTGGACAATGGTGGGACTGGCCAGATCTAAGTAGCCTTTGTCAGTGTTTACATGCTCACGAACTCGGGGTGGAAAGACGCTATAGCCTATACGGACTACAGCAGCTTCTTTACTAGATGTCCGAAGATATGCGACGTACTTGTTTTCGGTATCAAAGGCTTTGATGGGTGGTTCTTGTTGTCCTTTGAATTGGATTTCTCGATAGGCGCCGTCTTCAACGATCATCGTTTTGTGTTCCATAGCGATATTGAAGAGTGCCTCTCGTCGTTTCTTTGGCATGGTAGTACCTTTGGGGTTATCCGAATCTGGGACAACATATAACATCTCTGGTTTTTTCCCGAGCTCCCTCTTACAAACTTTGATTGCTTCTTCAAAATATTCAGGAATAGCTCCCTGTAAATCTGTGGGAACGGTAATAACCCGAGCACCAAGTTTTACAGCTGGCATGAGAAAACCCAGGTATGCGGGACTCGTTGTCAGAATAACATCATCTTTATCAATACAGGTATCGATGATTGCATAGAGGGCTTGTTGACTTCCCGTTGTAATCATGATGTCCTCTTCAGGATGCTCAGAATCCAGAGTAATTCCATCTTTGTCCATCAAGCGTTCAGCCAAGGTCTTTCGCAGGAAGGCTTTTCCTGGAGTTGCACCATAATTCCAATCGTCAATTGGACGCTCTGGATTACCCTTCTTGATCTCTGCTAGCTGTTCATTACCCAGATCAATGAGTATCTGTGCAAGCGTTTCAATGGGTAAAGCACCCGGTTTTCCACCACCAAAGTAATAAGGCACGTTGTATTTGAGCAACCGTCGGATTTCAGATTCAGGGATAAAAGAAGTCCATGTCGCAAACTCATACGGTTCATCAGTCAATAACAGTCTATCCTCCTGGCAAACTGCAATTACTGGACCAATGCTTCTACTTAGGGTTTATTATTCTATTGTGTGTACAAAATTAAGTTATTGTTCAATTCGATTGATAATGGCTGTGGTCAACGTTTCAAAGGCTTCTTCAACTCCATCGCCACTCATCGCACTGGTCTCAACATAACTGCACCCATAACGATCAATCCAGGGCTGAATATCCGCTTCTTTGAGCGCCCGTTTTTTCTTCAGATCTATCTTGTTGCCTATGAGAAGGATTTCAACGTCCCCAGCGTGTTCGCGGATTTCTCGCATCCAGGATTCGATTGCTTCGAGAGTTTCGGGTCGAGTCAAGTCGAAGACTATCATTGCGCCATCGGTTTGTTTGTAGAAACTAGAGCGGTAGGGTGCGAAGCGTTCCTGACTAGCAATATCCCAAATAATAAGTCGGCTCACCTTTTCGCCCACTTCAATTATTTTGTAGGCAAAGTCAACGCCGATAGATGCTTTATATTCGCGCTCAAATCGGTTCTCCACATATTTGAGGATAAGACTGGTTTTCCCCACGGCTGGATCTCCAACCAAGAGCACTTTAAACTCGTAGTATGGTTGTTTAGCCATAGTTTCACACCCCGTCGGTACAATACCTTGCGCTTTTTGTTTATTAAACTAGTAGTTAGCAATAATCACCAATATGGATTCCTGAGTGGACCTAAATTGCTAAGGTTAGTTTTACCTTTTCTAATAGTTAGCTTGGATGGTTCCATAGTCTGGAAGGGGCTAGGATTTCCCTACTACCTCATTGCATTAAGAACTATCGATGTTTTTTAGTGGAACTCGTAAATCAGAAGTCTAACTCTAATCCTCGATCTTGTGCATACTGATATAGCACCAGAGGATTAGACCTAAGATGAAGACGATGGCAAAATCTATTATCAAATATTCTGGCATTCAGTCCTGATTGCAAGTTAAGTAATAGCCTTAGTGAAAAATAAACGAAAATTACCTATAATCTTATATTTTTTCCATTATGCTTTCTTTGTGTCGCATTATTGACAATATTGACCGCTGCTAACCTTTCAGGTTTAATGGATGTAGTCGAAATTCTTTTATCAAACCTGTTCATTCTCTAACCTGGAGGACAGGCAATGATTGGTTTCCTCATATTAATGATCTTATTATTAGTTGGAATAGTGCTTAGTTTCTTTTCGAGGAGAAGCAGGGGCGCTAAAATCGCCTCAATGGTCATTATCACTCCCTGTGCAATTCTACTGATAATCCTTGGACTTACCATGATAGGGTTAATACCTGCTTTTCCATGGACTGCCCCGCTTCTTCCCCAATACCCCGATCCCGGTTTTCCATTAGGTCCTACACCAGGTCCATTTGAAAATCCCTTCCCCTAAAAAATAAGGGAACTAGGGCAAATTCGCTAGAGCTTGTCCTAATTCCTATTTCTTTTTATTCTACACATCTCTAGAAGGGAAGGCTGAGTAAAATAAATGAGTAAAAGTGTAGTTTATCTGGAATAAGGTATCATGACACTTTGGGGGATTATTGTAACACTTTTTGTACAAATACAACATTTATCGCAAAGTTGCTAGCAACAACTAGCAGCTTATTCCAGAAACCTTTTTTTCTTTCACACAAATATAAAAGCCACGTAGCAAATTTCCCTGTGCGAGTAATTTTTCTTAAATAGGCTGATTTGAGAATAAGAATGGTGATGTTAACAGCGCTCTTAAAACTTCATCAAGAAATACTTTGATTCGACTTAACGAGCCGAGGACAGCTCTAAAAAATAAACGGTGTCAAACGTGGTTGGAATACTTATTGCAGCAGCCCTCACCACTGGGATGGCGTTTCCACTTATCTATCTATTTTGGCGTGCTTCCAAGACATCCGCCTTTACAATCCTTCCTTTCGTGATCCAATTACCCATGAGTTTGGTGCTCAACTTGACCGTCAAGCCGTGGCTGAACACAGTAATTGTTGGACTTGGATTGCCAATGCAAGCAATGCTTCTCCTACTCCTGTTTGTGGCACCCTTCACGGAGGAGGCGGTCAAGCTAGTAGGTCTTTCCCTACTCTTTCTTCGCCGCTTTACTCGCCACGATGTTGGAGAAAGCCAAGGGATACCGACCTGGCGTTGGCTTCGAACGGTGGGTGTTATGAGCGGAATGGGCTTTGGCGTTGGTGAAATCTGGGCTGTTGCAGTATTAGTAATTTTATATGAACCTCTTTTGGCGGTCTATCCTTGGTTCTTTTATCAGGGATTCATAATTGAACGCTTCGAAGTTGTCTTCATCCACGGCCTATTCGGTTTGGTGAGCTACTGGGGGTATCGCCGATGGTTACCTGCCACCTATCTTGCTGCCGTGGGACTACATGCCACACTTAACGCGCCGATTATCCTATATCAATTGGGACTCCTTCAAGCGATGCACTTGTCCCTCTACGTCACACTCTTCTGTGTCATCAGTTTTGCTGTGATGATTGCTACTCTGACAGCCAAGGACCACCGCAAACGGCGCCGTTCTCAATTAGAGACGACTGATAAGCCGGTCACGACTGAAAAGGTTAAGAGACAACCGGAAGACCGCATAGTCAGCGATGCCAAGGATAACAGCGACGACGCTCAGGATTAGCCAATCGAATCCTGAACCTTGAAGGAGCCCAATGTAGGGAACGAGCATTGTGGGAAGAACTATGATTGCGCTGATTTGATATGCTTCATAGACCGTACTGACCCGACCCGAGATGATGACAGTAAACCCGACAGCCAGAGCCGAGAAGAGGGGGGGCATAATCAACGCTTGGACGACATCCAGTAGGGTGGGCCACACCCACAGCAAGAAGGGTGCCA
>JABXGY010000023.1 GCA_016550395.1 archaeon
ATGAACTTAAGCTTCAAAAGACACCTGGAAAATAGATTCGGCGAACCAACCTATTTCTTATCTTCGTCGTCTACGACCTCATATTCTGCGTCCACGACTTTCTTTTTTGATTTCTTCTTCTTTTTCTCAGGTTCTTCTTCTGGTTCTCCTGGTGCTTGCGCTTGTGCCTGTTGACGCGCCTGTTCTTCTGCAACACGTTGATATACTGCAGTACCCAATCCCTGAAGGACTTCTGTGAGTTTTTCCATCTCTTCTTTCGCTTTGGCGAGATCCTTGTCCTTCACTGCTTTTTCTAGCTGGTTTGCTGCTTCTTCGACTTTCTGCTTATCCTCCTCGTTAACCTTGTCACCGAGCTCCTTCAAGGTTTTTCGTGCAGTGTACACCATTGATTCAGCCTTATTCAGCTCCTCAACTTCTTCTCGAAGTCGTTTGTCTTCTTCTTCATACTTATCAGCATCAGAAATCATCTTTTCCTTTTGATCGTCAGTGAGTTTTGTAGAGGCTGAGATTGTGATTTTTTGTTCGTTCCCTGTTCCGAGGTCTTTCGCTTTAACGTGTAATATTCCGTTCACATCGATATCAAAAGTAACTTCAATCTGAGGTACACCCATAGGCGCAGGGGGAATTCCTGTGAGGTTAAACTGACCAAGAGAGATATTTTCGCTTGCTCGGGTCCGTTCACCTTGGAGGACATGAATGGTGACAATGGTTTGCATATCGCTGGCAGTACTGAAAATCTGACTTCGTTCAACGGGGATAGTCGTATTCTTTTCGATGATAGGAGTCATGATCTCACCCTTCGTTTCAACTCCTAACGAAAGAGGAGTGACATCAAGTAATAAGAGCTCCTTTACGTCTCCGGTAATCACACCACCCTGAATTGCAGCACCTAAGGCAACTGCTTCCATAGGATCGACACCGCGTTCCGCCTTCTTGCCAATGAACTTCTCGACGTATTGTCGTACAATCGGCATGCGTGTGGGTCCGCCAATGAGTATAATTTTGTCCATATCATTCGGACGGAGTTTTGCATCATTGATTGCAGTTCGCATGGGTCCATCACAACGGTTGATGATGTCTCGTACTAAATCCTCAAGTTTTGCTCGCGTTAGTTTACGCTGAATATGTTTTGGTCCTGCCTTATCTGCAGTTAAATAGGGAAGATTGATTTCAGTTTCTAATACATTTGAGAGTTCAATTTTCGCTTTTTCCGCAGCTTCAAGTAATCGTCGCCAAGCAGTTGGATCATCCCGAAGATCCATGCCATGTTCACCTTTGAACTCATCTGCCAACCAACTGGCTACAGCAAGATCCATATCTGTACCGCCAAGTTGTGTGTCCCCGGAGGTGGCTACAACTTGGAAGATACCACTTCCTGTTTCTGGATCTGGTCCAAATTCCATGATAGTGACATCGAGAGTGCCACCACCAAAGTCAAATACGAGAATTCGCAATTCTTGATCAAGCTTGTCAATCCCGAATGCAAGTGAAGCAGCTGTGGGTTCGTTGATTAATCGAACTACTTCTAGTCCAGCAAGTTCACCGGCATCTTTGGTTGCTTGACGCTGATTATCATTAAAATATGCAGGAACCGTGATAACGGCTTGTTTCACAGGTTCACCCAAAAACGCTTCTGAATCGGTTTTGATTTTCCTTAAAATAAAGGAGGATAACTCCTCAGGTGTGAATGTCTTATCACGAATCTTAATCTTTTTTCGCGTTCCCATTTTCCGTTTAACGGCTGTTACAGTTCCTTCTGGGTTTGCAACAGCTTGTCTGCGGGCAGGTTCACCCACTAATCGTGTCCCATCATCAGTGATGGCGATATATGAGGGGAAAGCTTTTCCTGACACAGTGGGACCTTCTGCGCTCGGGATAATTACCGGGCGGTCACCACGCATTACAGCTGCAGCCGAATTGCTTGTTCCCAGGTCAATTCCAATTATTTTTACCATTTTCATCATCTCTATTAAATTATCAATTTTTATTTCGAATCGGGGGTAGATTCTTGGGAAGCCTTCGCCTTCTTTTGGGAGGCGGGATTAATTGCGATTTTTACCATCGTTGGGCGCAACAATTCACCCTTAAGTAGATAACCTTTCCGCAATTCTTCTATCACAGTATTTGGTGGAACTTCCGATGTTTCCTCCCGAACTACAGCTTCATGGCGTAGGGGGTCGAAGAGCATTCCTTCACACTCGATTGTTTTCACACCAGCATTCTTCAAGGCATTTTTCAGGTTATCCACAACCATGTTGAGACCATCAATAAACGGTTCATTTGGCTCAATTTGAGGAACCATTATCTGGGCTCTTTCCAAATCATCTAAAATCGGCAGAAGGGTTAAAATTAACTCGCGATTTGCTTGTAACCGAATCTGCGTTTCACGTCGCTGCATTGACTTAATATAATTCTCATGGTCCGCTTGCATGTACGCGAGCTGGTTTTTGTACTGTTCAATTTTTTCTGTTGCATGCTTCAATGCAGTTTCCAACTGCTTCTTAGTGAGCTTCTTGGGTTTCGTAGCAGACTTGTCCATTGAAACACTAGCCTTCTTACCATGACTGCTATGTTCTTTTTTTGTCTTTGTGGTTTCATCCGGTTGAGGCTGATTTTTTGTCACAGACTGAAATCCTCCTGTGAATCTTTTATCAATTGCGGAATATCTTCTCGCTGATGAGAGCAGATGACATCAGCTCGAATCCCAAACCCTACCCTGAGCCATCTGTATCAAATGCAAGACGCTCTAGGGGGTGGTCCAGCAGCTCAGAAAAATCAAGCTACGAAATAAAAAATTTTCGGAGCTGCTTGTAGATAAACTAGTACCATGATAAGATGAGACTTGATTAGAGAAATGTGTCCAGAGCGGCTTTTAGCGGTTGATAACCTACGCCACCAACTACGCGATGAACCAACTGCCCATCCTTGAAGATGCCAAACGTGGGCACGCCTTGCACACGATACCGCATCGCAACTTCAATATTCATATCAACATCAACCTTAGCTACCTTTGCTCGCCCAGCATATTCTTGAGCGAGTTGATCGACGACTGGAGCCATCATCTTACAGGGTCCACACCATTCAGCATGGAAGTCAACAAGCGTTACTCCTTTACTGACTGTTTCATCGAAATCCTGGGTGGATAAGTGTAATATACCTTGGGGGGTATGTGAGGGTTCTGTATATGTTGCCATTGACTGTTTCAACTCCATGAGTTTCCTTTTGCGTAATCTTTCAAGTTCTGGATCAGGTTGTTCACTCATCTGAATCACCTTCTCCAGCAGTTTGAGTGGATGGACTGCAACTTTGTCCGTGACAGCCTTGTCCACTTACTAGGTTGGGAACGATGTAGGCAGCAAGTAAAATGACAAGTCCAATCACAGCTAGCCAAGGTAGTGTGATCAAAGCACTCACTAAAATGAGGGCTAGACCAGTAACGACCATGATTAGGCCGGTTTTTGTACAGAACGGACAGCCAATATTTACCATCTGATTACACCGTTTATCTCGCTGCAAGTTGTTCTTTAGCCTTATCAATCAGCGAGTAATGAAGGAGTGAGTGCTATTAGATATAAAGGTAACGATAGTGCCACTACTTAGCACAACTGGTATTTAGCTTCCCACCGCTTGAACCCAATGCCGATCTAAGAAGTCCACTATCTGCTGATAAAACGAGTCCAACGCTTTTTTGATTAGCTCTTTTAATGTTGCAAGATTAACTGCTTCGTATACATATACGTAGCCTCCTTTTCGGAGTGTTCGTGTTCGGCGATGGGCAAAGCCTCGCTGTACAAGGTTTTGAATAGCACGTTGTATCGTGCTTCGGTTCCGTCCTAGTGCTTCAGCGACGTCTTTGACGGTAGCCTGTCCTTTTAGAAGATAGAAATATACGTCGATTTCCAGATTTCGCAACCCTAGAAAGCAGTGCATTACATCGCTTGCTTCGACCTTCTGACCGGTCATGATTTGTCGAACACCTAACAGAGCCATAAGAAATTCACCAATGATTAATCTATAATGAAATTAGTTTCACTACTGTATGAATGTTGTGGTCAGTAGACCAATAACCACTCACAACCGTTTCGAGGGTCTTTAAGGCTCAAAGTAATCAGGTCGTTTAATAGGAATAACGTAAAATATGTCTTGTTGCCTTCGATGAAGGCGGTGGATGAATGTCCGACGTCCATGGATTCCAAGTAGAATTGGAAAGACCATTTGATTTGGATGTAACCATTGATAGTTGGATTTACCCGGATATCCAACCTACTCCTGAAATAAAACGATCTGGGGAGTTTGCCCGCTGCCTTCCGATTGATAATACTCAAGTGCCTGTTCGTGTTCGTCAAATTCGGCAAGGTCCTCATCCTCTCTTGGAAGTTCAATGGCCCGCAAAGTTTGGACGCAAACATGAATCCATTATTTCCCTCGTGGAGTGGTCGTTGGGCTGGGATATTGATACCCGACCTGTGCTGAAAGCGATTAAATCAGATCCCGTGATTGCTCATCTTGAGAAACCTTTGAGAGGGCTTCGACCTTATAGTCCACCTACTTTTTTTGAAGCCATTGTAAAGGCGATTCTTCAACAGCAAGTCAGTTTCCGATCAGCGAATCAAGTAACACGGAGGCTTATCTTATCCTATGGTTCAAAGTGTCAAATTGAGGGGGATAAACTATATGGGTTTCCATCGATTGAAATGCTAGTGAAGCTTTCGGAATCTGATCTTCGAGCGTGTAAACTCGGTTACAAAGCTCCGTATCTTGTTGGATTGTTTCAACAACTTACGAAAGGGAATTTACAGTTGGATGAGCTTACACACTATGACTCGGATATAGTTGTGCGTGAGCTAGATGCCCTGCGAGGTATAGGACTTTGGACGGCTGAGCTTGCTGTGTTAACCGGGCTGCGAAGGTTAGAGGTATTTCCGTCTGATGATTTGGGAATCAGGCAAATCATTTCTCGGTTCTATTTGCGGGGGATGCCAGCAAAACGTCAAGACGTGGAAAGGGTGGCTAAACGCTGGGGTACCGTAGGAGCTCTTGTTCAATATTTCCTGATGTGCGCTCAGGTTTTGGGTCTCATAGAATAATGTTGGTAAAGCTAATACAATGTAAAGCTTTATATTTAGGCTTGCCTAAAATTCTTGGTATGAATCCTGCTCCTGAAACCAAATCTGAAAACACAACAGAGACTCCTAGTGCTAGCGTACAAGAGTACTTAGAAGCGATTCTTCGGTTACTCAATAAGAAAGAAGGCTATGTGAAAACAGGCGAACTAGCAAAATATCTAGGTGTGGTACCCGCAAGTGTCACTGACAAAGTGAAAAAGAATCTAACCAAAAAAAATTACGTGGTCTGGAAAAAGGGTAAGGGGTTCAAATTAACTAATAAGGGGCGAAAAATTGCTTTAGATGTGCTTCGCCGCCATCGAATCGCTGAAAGACTCCTTGTAGATCTATTGGGAGTTAGTTGGGAAGAGGCCCATGATATGGCATGCGAATGGGAGCACGTACTTACTGAAGAGCAATGTAATCGCGTATTAGAAAAGCTAGATGATCCAGCGACGTGTCCACACGGGAATCCCATACCTGATGCCAATGGTACTTTACACCCTTTAACGGAGTTATCACTAGCTGATCTTGACCAAGGGGAAGAGGCAACTATTGATTGTATCAGTGATGAGAATCTAGAAATTCTCCGAATGATGGCTTCAATGGGCATGCTCCCTGGTGAAAGCGTTCGTGTTGTCCAGGTTTCACCTATAGGAGACACACTGCTGATTGAAGTGGGTACTGCCCAATTTGCACTTAGTTGTGACCTTGCTGGACGTGTTCGGGTTCGTCGTGACGAAGAAGAATAGGTTTTGGAGAGGGAATTTATGAGAGGTCCCCGCAAATGGAAATTTCGTTCTAGAAGACCCAGATCTGAACCACAAAAGGCAATTCGCCTTGCCCTCGTGGGTCAACCAAATGTCGGGAAGAGCGTTATTTTCAATGCCTGGACCGGTCTTGGGGCTATTGTTTCAAATTATCCGGGAACAACGGTAGAAATCCTTCAAGGTACTGTTTATCTCTCATATCATGATGTACACTCACCTAACTGGCACCCAGGAATTAAAGACTGGAAAACAACGGTTGAAGAAAATTCAGAGTCTAACCGCTCAGCAGATTCAGATTATGAGAGAACATACCGCAGAAAAAGGAAGTTTAGGCGTGGGCGTCGATTTCGAGGACGACCAAAAGGTGACTATTTTGATCCTGAGGAGGGTATTAAGATTAATGTTGTTGATTTACCCGGCTCATATACTATTATCAGCCCTACTTCCGATGATGAAAAAGTTACCCTCCGCTATTTGCAGCAGGA
>JABXGY010000173.1 GCA_016550395.1 archaeon
CCATCCGATGTTTCTTCAACCCAGTTTCCTCCACCCTGATCCATACGTTCCCATAGAATAATACCTGAGGTATCTGTCTTTAATAATCTAGGCTTACCTTCAGTCAAACCTGTTATTACGTAATCCCCGTCTGATGTAATTTGAACGCAAACACCTACTCCTAACCCATAGGTTCGTGACCAACCTGCTTCAATTCCGCTGAATGTAATTAGGCTGATGATGGTTAAGTAAGTTGTAATGCCTTTCACTTCATCCTCCTCAATGAATTATCACGACCTTTGCCGTGATTGTTTGGTTAAGTTTGTTTGGTGCAGAAATAAAATAAACACCAGGCGGATAACCTATGCCCCAGGTTATGAATCCACTCCTACCTGTTGCGTGTATTTCATCAACCTGTTGACCTGCTACGTTGTAAATTTTCGCATGAAGTCCCTGAGGTAAGTTCTCATAGAAGACAGCGATACGCATCCCAATGTGTGAGCCGACTTCCCAGCCTCTTTCAGCTTCTATTATGGGTTCTTCAGTTACTCCTAACAAACCCAATGAATCAGTTTTAATCAAGAAAGGGTCTCCTGAGCTTTGTCCTGCCATGATAAAACCTTTATCGCGAGTTTGCACAACGTAGTAGCTTCTTCCTTCTATGTAGGTTCGTTCCCATGCACTATCACCTATCTCATCTGTCTTGAGCAGCCATATGTCATCAGGTTCAGATTTTGCGTCTGCCGATAACAATTGAAGAGGCACTGCATCTCCTGTAAGGACATATCCATAGTTTTTTGTCTCCTGCACACAGCTTCCATCAGAGTAGGAGCGAGTCCACATAGTGTCGCCATCCTGGTTAAATCGTAACAAACCGAAATTCGCGAGTGCTATATATTGCTTGTCCGCCGTTTGTCTGACACAACGGCCTTCGTCATAGTCACCCCAGTTTTCACCACCATGAATACTCGTCCATTGTATATCACCTAGAGAATCGGTCTTGAGTAACCAGAAAGCATCTCTTCTGTCCTCGAATGTGGTGTCACTGGTCATACCAGCAACAATGTACCCACCATCGTCTGTCAGCTGAATAAAGTACCCTCGACTATATACCCATGCATTGTGAGTCCGCATCCAAATACTATCTCCGTTCGCGTCTGTTTTAAGTAAGAAAAGACGAGAAGGTGTCCAGTTTCTTCTGCCTGTAAGGATATAACCGCCGTCCTTGGTTTGTTGGACACAGTATCCAATACTTTCCCCAAAGTTTCGTGTCCATGCCGTATCTCCATTCGCGTCTGTTTTAAGTAACCAGATTTGACTGAAACCAGTATACATGATACCCGTGATAATGTAACCTCCATCTAATGTAGGCTGAACGAAATTACCAAATCCTGTTGAATCTCCGGTTCCAGCATAAGTTTTAGACCAGATGGTGTTACCCATTGAATCGACTTTTAATAACCAAAGAGCATAATCACCTGGTCCATAGGTCCTGGTTTCTCCAGTAATGATGTAACCATCATCTACTTCCTGAATACACCGGAACGCGTCCCACTCTTCGGTATCGAAGATTCTTGACCATGTCACAGCGTTAGCCATACTTGCTGCAAGCAAAGCAATAAATACAAAGCGTTTCATGTCTTCCTCCTAACGGATTATTTCGACTTTAACTTCTTTTAATTCTCCCCGATTATCCAACGCCTGGATGAAGTACACACCGGGCGGTTGATTGATGCCCCAGGTCATGGCTCCATCGTTGCCGTCCCCTCGAATATGATCTACCTTTCGGCCAGAAACATCAAACACGTTTGCGTTGAAACCTTGCGGCAGGCCTTGATAGTGAAGAACGACGTAGCTGCCTATTGAATGGGGCACGTTCCAACCGTTGTCGGATTCGACGAGGGGATTTTCTGTGATACCAAGCAAACCTAGAGAGTCTGTTTTGAGCAAAAAGAGGTCTCCTCCAATACCACCCGTTACAATGAACCCTTTATCCCTGGTTTCCTCGACATAATAGCTTTGACCTGAACCATAAGACTGTTTCCATAATGAATCACCTTGGTTATCGGTTTTAAATAACCACAGATCCTGAGGCATTGAGGCTCGGTATGAGCTTAATACACTTTCTGCTTCACCTGTAAGAACGTACCCACTATCGTAAGAAATATCGACTGATGTTCCGTTATGAAATCCCTTGGTCCACAAAGTGTCACCTGAGTTTGTAACCTTCAACAATCCGAAATTCGAAAGAGCAATGTAATTCCCGTCAGTATTATTCCGGACACACCGACCTTGATCCTCATCACCCCAGTTTTCTCCTCCCTGGATATAACTCCAATCAATAATCCCCATGGAATCCGTCTTTAGTAACCAAAAAGCCTCTCTTTCTGCTTCAAAGGTCGTATCACCTATCAGCCCCGAAATTACATACCCTCCATCACTAACTACTTCTAAATACAAACCGGTGCTGAAAACCCAACCATTTAGCAAATACTCTTTCATCCAAAGACTATCACCTTGGTTGTTAGTTTTCAGGAGAAACAAAGTTGAGGGGAAATAGTTTCTCTGTCCAGTAATAATATAGCCATCGTCAGATGTTTCCTGCACACAATAGCCAATTCTTGGACCGAAAGACCGTGTCCATAGAGTGTCACCATTCCCATCTGTTTTCAATAACCAGATATGGTAGGTATCAACGTATTTCCTTCCTGAGACTATGTAACCACCATCGGTTGTCTGGACAACGTGATACCCTCTGTCACCTAAGCTACTAGAACCACCGTATGTTTTTAACCATATCACATTGCCAAGAGTATCTGTCTTGAATAACCACAACGCAGAACTTGTCAGAGTATCAGGGTGAGTAAAACCAGTTACTATGTAACCGTTATCCACTTCTTGTACGCATTGACCGGCATCCCAGCCACTGCCACCGTAGGTGCGGAACCACCCTGCGCTAGCCATGCTTGCGGCCAGCAGGGTTATTAAAACTAAGCGTTTCATTTCGTCCTCCTTTGTTTACAAAACTTAGTATATTAAAGGCTGTGTTTTTGTCAAGCCTTTTCGGAGCCGCCCCGGCTCGCCGCTCCACGCCTGTAC
>JABXGY010000024.1 GCA_016550395.1 archaeon
CAAGAACCCGATCAAACCGGAGAGGAATTCGTTGAGCAAGGTGCCGTCCATCTTGACAGAGCGTTATGACATTCATTACTCCACAAAGTTGTATATTGTGTCCTAAACTGGTTAATCGGCGAAAAGATCGATCATTTGCAATAATAGCACCTTGGTTTTCCATCATCTGTGCTAATTGGGTTGTTTTGGATCCTGGAGCAGCACATAGATCAAGAACTACGTGATGGGGCTTTGGGTCAAGGATAACTGCTGGAAGCATACTAGCGCCTTCTTGGATATAGAAATAGCCCAGGGAATACTCAGGGGTGAAGGGGATTTGTCCATGGTTTCCCGATATACGGAACCCTGCAGCGTACCATGGTAATAAGTTGGGTGTAATATCTAACTCCTTCAGTCGTTCTAGCCCTTTAGGGACTGATATTTTCAGGGTATTAATTCGTACAAAATGAGTGGAAGGTTGAAACAAACTCTCTGTAAACCGAGTATACTCATCGCCCAAGAGAGTTTGAAAACGTTCCTTGAAGGCACGTGGAATAGCATCAACCTGCGTCATTACTCATAACGCTTCCTTAACAAGGAAACTACTCAGCAGAGAGCTAAATCATTGTTGTTGCATAAAATAAGTCGCGATTAACGTCATTATAGCACTTGAATCATTACCTATCAAAGCACCTTCATCTAGAGAAGACTCTCTCAAAACGAATACCTTCATCGTTTGTAAAAGAAGGTGTGGCTCCGTCTTGACCGAATCCACTGTCCTTGCTTCTCCAATCCGGAGGCCTCGGTGGATTTAAGATAGCCAGGAAGACGGAGCCAGATAAGATTTAGCAACAGTTCTTGAAAAAGGCTCCTTCCATCCACAACTGTAACCTTTTTTTGGCACTCCCTCGGCTGAAGCCGTGGGATTCTTGGACATCAGAAACTGATCTCTAAGGGGTGTGCCATCACCCCGTTAACGCGCCCTCCAAAGACGACGCCTATATTCACAGCTCCTACGGTATCCCGATGTGCCTCCAACCCACAAGCACGACATGCCAATAGCCGTCCGCGACGTATTACTTGTTGGGAATTACACCTTAGACAGGAACTAGATGTCCCCCGTTCATCTACCAACTCCACATTGATACCAAATTCTTCAGCCTGATTCAGGATACGCTGAACTAGAAATCGGTGGCTCCAGAAGTTATGGGTCATTGTGTTTGTTCTTCGTCTTCCTCTTGTATTTTCAAGAATACCAGTGAGATCTCCCAGTACAATCGTTGATACACCATTATGCCACAATTCTCGAACGGCTCGATAAACCATTGTACATACATAATGCTGAAATCGCTTACGACGAATACGAAATAAGCGACGAATCTGCTTCGTTGATTCTTTATTATTCATTGACTTTGCCAATGCCTTTAACTTGTTTATCCGACGGGAAATGTACCACCAGTCAGCAAGGGCTGGACGTCCAGAATAAGCTAAGGTCTTGCGTTTATCATCTATGGCAATGGTCAGTAGGTTTATCACACCCAAGTCAACATAGGCTCTCTTATCTGAAAGCGGTTGATGTGGAATTTCTACTTCCACTGATTGATGAGCGTACCATTTAGTATTGACCTTATCATAAATTAGAGTAAGGAGTCCCTGTCTTATCCAACGAGCCCAATTAGGATGGCCTTTCCATCGAATATTAAGCTTCTTTGGAAGTCTCAAAATTTTCTCTTCAAATCGGTAACAGTCACACCGAATGAGAATTAACAACTTCCGGGTATTAGTCCGTCGATCCTTCCAATACCCAGGGGGTTTCACACTCGCAATGTTAGCAGGAAGGCGATCTGCCTTTTTTCGCGAGAGAAGTGCGAAGAAGGATCGCCACGCTTCGCTGTTCTTTCTCTCAATCTGTTGAGCGGTTGCAGATCCTACTATCCCTTTGTATTTATCATATAAATCCTTAAAATTCCAGTTTATATATCCCCCAAAGTAACTTTGCCTCCTCCGGTAGGAGAGTTCATTCCAAAGCCGCGAGCAGTAATCGGCGAGTTCCAGGAGTTTCTTGTGTTGGGCAGTGGATGGAGCTAAAGCTACAATGTTTGTCCGCCTCAACTTGCCACACCTTTAACTTAAACAATATTTCATGGACAGGCAGATTCTTAAACGCATCAAATGAGAAGGTGCATACTTGCGGTTAAAACAGGGAACTTTCTAGCAACCTTTTTGTAACCGCAGTTGTCAAAACCTTGTTATTCGAGGGTCCAATAATGGTCAGCTTGAAATCATATCAAAAGGTCCGGAAAGCCTTAGAAAAAATTGGTTTACCTGGGCAAGATGCGTACGATTTGCCAACAAGCGAGAAGCGGTTCCCTGATGGAGCTGGCTATCGTATTGAAATTTCTGGTGTTGAGCGCCCCCAAGTTTTGGAGGCCCTGATTGATGAATCCGATAAACGTGATGTTCCCTGTCACCGGTTGATTAGCGTGGTTATGGGTGCTACACTTCTCGATGACAAGGAACTGCGACAATTCGCGCAAATGGCACATGATGCTAAGATGGAGGTTATCTTAACTCCTGGACCACGGGTTAGCTGGGATATTGGCCGCCAAGTAGTGACTCCTGAAGGGGCTCTTTCAGGAATGCGATTCCGTGGAGCCGATAAATTAGTGGAAGTTATTACAGACATAAAACGTGGAATTGAATTAGGATTTCGTGGATTTCTGGTCATTGATGAAGGACTTCTCTGGACATTGAACAAACTCAAAGAAATTGGTGAAATCCCCAAAGACATCACCTTCAAAGTGAGTATCTTTGCCGGTCATGCGTCACCCGCTGGCGGTAAGCTTCTCGAACAACTTGGTGCCGGAAGCTTCAATCCGGTTGCAGATATGTCGGTCCCACAGCTTGCCGCAATTCGCCAAGCGACTGATTTCCCCATCGATATCCACATCGTCTTAATGCCCAGCTTCGGAGGTTACAATCGTTTCTACGATGCCCCCGAAATCACTCGCTGCGTTCAGCCAGTATATTACAAATTTGAACCAGGACCAAGCATGGCTCTTTACACGCCCTGGTCATCAGTTCAAGGTCTCTGCGATCTAGCTCGTGAAAAAGTCAAATGGGCTGAAATCGTACGCAACATTATCCAAGACAACTACCCCGAAGCCAAGCTTTCTAAAATAGGACCAAAAGATCTTGCAATACCTCAACCCTAAAGGTGTATCGTGGAGGCAAACAAAAAATGGGATTTGAACCAGGTGGCGTGAATCCCGCATTAGTCACGCCCTTTACAAAAGATGGAGCCAAAGTTGATGAACCAGCGTTTCGTCAGTTAATTCGATACTGCATCGATACACTTGGAGTAACAGGTCTTGTTCCCGCTGGAACCACCGGTGAATTCACTAGCCTGACGGTCAAGGAACACAAACAGGTTGTAGAAATAGCTGTAGAAGAAGCAGCCGGCAAAGTTCCGGTAATCGCAGGTGCAGGGGCCAGTAACACAAAAACCACACTCGAGTTAGTCGACCATGCGAAAACAGCTGGTGCTGATGCATGTCTCGTGGTCACCCCCTATTATATGCGCCCTACACTTCGCGGATTATACGAACATTATCGACTTGTTAACGAGGTAGGTCTTCCCACTATTTTGTATAACATCCCTCAGTGTACGGGGTTAGAAATGCCCTGGCAAATAATAGAAGATCTCGCTGAGTTAGAGAATATTGTCGGGCTAAAAGATTCCAGTGGTCAACTCAAGTTAATCTTAGCTGTGTTAGAAAAAGTTGGTTCCAAAATCAAAGTCTTATGCGGACATGATGAAGTGGTCTTTCCCGCATTAGCTTCCGGGTGTTCAGGATGTATTCTAGCCAGTGCCCAACTGATTGGTGATATATGGCTGGATATGCTCAACAAAGTGAAAACGGGAAAAAGCAATGAGGCTGTTGAGCTACAACTGAAGGTCCAAAAGTTAGCCAGGTTATTTGTAGGTTCAGGTGCCGCCGGGGTTAAAGCTGGTCTCAAGATGATGGGAGTACCTGTTGGGAAACCACGACTACCAATCACTTTTGGCGGTGTGCTAAGTTATGAGAACCGAGAGGAAATCCGCATTGAACTAGAAAAGTTAGGCAAGGTCAAAAGAAAGACGGTCAAGGTTGAGATTGAACCAAAAGAACCCATTGAAGCAAGATTCGGGGTATTCGGATTTTCACCCGACCAGGTGAAAGACTTCGCTCTCAAAATCGGAGAAGGACTAGCTGGAACCGGAGCAGAAGTTGCTCATATTGACCTTATGATTGGACGTAGGGATGGACCTGTTGGTTTCGCTTTTGCTCAAGCAAAAGCTACACCAAAAGAACGCATGGAACCGCTTCTTGCTATCTTGGAACCCAACTTACTAGTGAAACCGGAAACCTTGCTGGTTCCTACGGTAGCCAATCGGAGTATGCATCAGGCCAGTCTCTTTGGTGGTCCAGCGCAGACAGGTTGTGCGAAAGCTGTCATGGATTCAGTTGAAGAGGGATTCATACCAAAAGATGCGGTTGATCAACTTGTAATCGTTGCCACAGTCTTTGTACATCCAACTGCAGTGGATCGGCAGCGGATACTGATTAATAACTATAAGGCAATGCGCCATGCCTTGCGTCGTGCCATCGAAGGGCGACCAAACCTCGAAGAATTACTATCCGACAAAGAATACGCTAAACATCCCTTCAAATGGGAACCATAATCACGCCAGCATTAAGCTATAATTGTACGTAACTTGTAAGTTCATCTACTTCTACACGAACCCGAATTCCTGGAAGAGGATCTCTCACTTTCGTAAAGAATGTCATGCCATCATGTACCACTAAGTAGATGTGGTTTTTAGTAAAAATCCCTTTGATTCCATGGACAACAGGAAGATCTTCCCGATCCACTAATTGTTGGAAAATATAAGGATCAAGCTTGATGGCAAGACCCCCCATCGTGGCTTTCCGAGCTCGAATTAAACCATGATATTTCATTTTCTTCTCTTCTCTCACAATCTTATTGTCTTGGTAATTTTTATTGCCTCAATTTCTACAGGAACTAGCAACGGAGTCGGACTTCGAGTGTAGATAACGAATTGATCTTGGTATCGTCCCAGGTACACATGATAACTTCTGTCCCGCCCATATACAATAGTGAAAAGGTCTGCTACTAATTCTAAAAAAGTATCAGGGTCGACTTTGATAAGAGGCGAAGGCAGAGATAATGCAGAAGCAGCCGCTATTTGTGCAGCAATTGCAGAAGTGGTAGCTACTGAAGCGCCAACGTACGCCATCTTCTCCACTCCGATCTATTATGCTGCAATGTACTATGACTATTCTAGAAATTTCTTCCTATATTCTTTACTAGATCAGAGGTTCAGAAAAGTTGAGAATTGGAAAAAATCCTTGTATTTTTTAACAAGGTGTATCAAGCCTGTTAAGCCAATTTTAAACCTAATATATCCGCCTTATATTTTCCAGAAGTAAGGCTAGAAAGACTGCGCCAGAGAGTAAATCCGCTGTTGTTCCTGGATTCAACATTGAGCCTTGTGATCGCAAATAGTCATCGAAAGCCTGGATATCGTCAGTCCATCGTTTTGGAGGTAGTTGAGTTATTTTATCATAGAGTTTTTTAGCTCGATCTACAACTTCTTCAGCTACCTGAGAGCCTGCTTTTCGTCGTATGAGTGAATCTGGGCGCTGTGCTAAGCTTGCGACGTAGGTTGCTAATATCGCGTCTTCAATGCGATGGTATCGATTCAATGTATTGGTTAAAAGGGGATAAAGCGTTTCAAAGATGAAAGAGAAATTCGTGACATACTCATGGGCGATTGCATCATAAGTGGATGCTAGGGATTGTAAATCGCGAAGAGTATAATGTTCCCGTCGAATGAGATTAATTGTATGGGGAGATTGAAAGTTAAAGGCTTTGGATTTTGGCGTCCAATCAGGTGTTTTGGGGATGGAACCACCAGGGGCTGCAATTTGAAGCGCTTGAATTAATTTAACAGCATCCTCAACAGTGGTTTCTTCTAGAATTCGTTTAAGCTGTTGTCGAAGCACTGATACCGTGAGTTTGGATTGCGAGATCGATGACCCCGCAGCTGCAGCTAAAGGTACAAAGATCATAATTGTGCCTAGTAACGTGTTCTTTTCATGAGGCGCCATCGATTTTTGAACGGCAATTTTAATCAATTCACCTAATCGTGATTCTCTTAAAGAATTGATGGTTTGGTTGTGACCCCATCGAGCAGAAAGGTAGAGCGGATAACCTAGATAAGCGATGCTGGCTGCAAAGTGAATTAAGCGGGTATCGGGGTGATCTCTGTAGCGATGGACATTTCCCGGTTTAGGTGTGATAATGTCCAATAGGAGGGCAAATTGTCCCTTTTCAGAAATATCCCATAATTGCTGTTCCAGTTTCTCACCTATAGACATGATGAGACGTCACCTAAACTGAATGACAGGAGTGGTTCGTTGTGTATAAGATATTTGCTCATTGACTTGAACACCCTCAAAGTTTTTTCATTACTTAATCTGAAAGACTCTTTTGGTGAAAGTATGACAACGAATGAATGGGAGCAAAGGGTCATTGCTCGTATTGATGAATTGAAAGATGAAATTGTGCAATTATGTCAGGACTTGATTCGTATTCCCAGCTGGGATCGGGAAATGCGTGGTGAAGCCGAGGTTGCACATCATGTAGGAAGAACTCTTGAAAAACATGGTATACATTCCGAGTACTTTGCTTCTCATCCAAGTATTGATAATCTCGTGGCGACTTGGGATACGAAGAAGGGGACTCGACGTCTTCTATTTAATGGGCATGCTGATGTTGTTCCGCCAGGGGAGGATTGGACAGTAGATCCCTTTAAAGCAGAAATTCGTGACGGGCGAATTTATGGAAGAGGAGCCATGGATATGAAAGGAGGCATTACTACTATGGCCATGGCTTTGTGTGCACTCCGAGATTTGGATGTGCCCTTAAAAGGAACCTTAATTCTGAATGTTGTTGGGGATGAAGAACGGCAGGGTCAATTAGGTACTACCTGGTGTATCCAGAATATTTGGAAGAAAATACGCGCTGATGCCGCTATTGTTGCGGAACCAACTGGTTTAGGCTTACTCGGTTACACAGTTTGTATAGGAGAAAAGGGTCCGGTATGGGTAAGGATTCAAACGAAGGGTGAAAAAGCCCATGGCAGTGTCCCCGCGATTGGAAAAAATGCCATTGTATCCATGCTACAACTCCTTCAGCATCTTCGCGAGAAAACACTCCCTTCTGTTCCATCACCACTGAGTAGAGACGGATTGATCGCACAAATTGCTAATGCCTTAGGAGTCGAAGAGCCATTAATTGAAAACCTAACTAAGAGTAGTGATAAATCCAATCCTCTCACAGCAGGCCTTGAAGCGATGACAAAGACTACGATGAATATTGGCAAAATTAAAGGCGGAGTGGCAGCCAATGTAGTTCCAGACCGATGTGAAGCAGAACTAGATTTTCGAATTTTACCTGGGCAAAAACCTCAGGAAATTTTAGATTGGATTCTTGGCCAAGTCAAGCATGTAGGAATTAGTGACCAGTGTAATGCTGAATTAATTGAATGTTTTGAAGGATCTTCGATTCCTAACTATGAACAAGAACCTATTGTAACATCGGTTTATAAAGCATCAAAGGAATTCATGGGGCCTACAATTTATTTCATGGTCCCCTATGCTACAGATGGTCGGCTGCTTCGTCAGAAGGGCTTGAAGTCCACTGTTGTGTATGGACCAGGGAATATGACTCAAGCTCATACTGCCGATGAGAACGTCAAAATTGAAGCCTTGATAAAGGTTACAAAAGTTCAGGCTATTGCCGCTCTTAGGTATCTTGGAGTTGAGGAGTAATCTTCCGCATTGGCTATTCGGAGTTTCAGGCAGGACGGAAGATTAAACGTTTCATTGTTTCGTCTGAAGTAGGGCTTCGGATTTCTTCAAAATCGGCAGTAACAGCTGCGCCAACGTGAATCTCTTCGGGCTTTAAGGGATCTATATCAAGTAGTCGGGCACAGATTGAGGGCCCCTCATCGAGTTTGACAATTGCGACGATATAGGGCACATCATCTGCATAGGAGGTTCCAGCGATGTGAATCACGGTAAAAGAACGCAATGTGCCTTTTCCACTAAGGTTCTTCCAGCTCGTTGTTTTACTATTACAATTCGGACAAAATAGCCTTGGTGGTAGAATCAGTTCGTTACAGCTTGTGCATTGTGCTGCACACAATTTTTCATCATTGATGAGTTTGAAGTAGTTTTTGATTGTAGTTTCGTCTTCCATCACTTTCACCATCGTTCACAGATATGAATCGCACACGTTGCTCCAGTTCCACCCACATTATGTGCGAGTCCGTAGTTGGGAGAACTAACTTGCCGTTTCCCAGCTTCGTTACGGAGTTGATGATAAAGTTCAATGATTTGAGCAACGCCGGTAGCTCCGACGGGATGACCCTTCGCTTTGAGCCCGCCACTAGGGTTAATTGTAATTTGGCCATCGATTTCAGTGAGTCCCTCTTCAACTGCCTGACCCCCTTTTCCAGGTTTGAAAAAGCCCAAATCTTCTGTGGCGATGATTTCTGCAATGGTGAAACAGTCATGAACTTCGGCAAAAGGGATATCGACTGGAGCGAGTTTTGCTTGTTGGTAGGCACGTTTAGCTGCGGTTCGAGCAGCGTATAAACTGGTGAGATCAGTGCGGTCACAGAGGTTCATCGTGTCATTAGCTTGGGCTGAAGCGATGATTTTGACCGGTGTATCATTAAATTTACGGGCTTTTTTGGTCTTTGTCACAATTACAGCCGCAGCCCCATCGGAGATTGGGGAACAATCAAACAAACCTAACGGCCAGGCCACCATCCGGGATGTAAGCGCTTTTTCTAACGTGATTGCCTTTTGATAGTGGGCAAGGGGATTATGGACAGCATTAGCATGGTTTTTGACAGCAACCTTTGCCAGTTGTTCCTTTGTTGTGCCATATTTGGCCATGTGTGCAACTGCAAGAACCGCGAATATCCCGGGGAACGTGATGCCTGGATTGGCTTCGAAAATTTGGTCGGCAGCCATAGCAAGAGTTTCAATAACACCAGGTGTAGGCAGATCGGTCATCTTTTCGACGCCTGCCGCCATGACTACTTCATGTTGTCCTGATTCGATAGCAAGTATTGCGGCTCGGAGTGCGGTAGCTGAAGAGGCACAGGCTGCCTCACATTTTGTGGCAGGAATTCCTTTCATTCCTGCAAAATCCGCCATCAATGGTGCAATGTGTGTTTGCCGGTTGAATTGGTCAGCAGAAAGGTTTCCAATGAAGGCCGCTTCTATATCTTTCGGTGTGAGTCCAGCCTCTTCTATAGCTTCATGAGCTGCCAGGGCAAACAGTTCACGTAAATCATAATCATCATGACGTCCAAACTTAGTTTGCCCAGCACCAACGATACTAACGTTAATCAAAGGAGGCACCTGAAATTTGTGAGATACTCAGCCAATGATAAACCCATGAAGTAAAAAACAATTGCTTCATCCAAATCTACTAGAACCAACAACTAACTGAATATCGTTACATGGTCATGATTCCAAATAACAGAACAAGTTTAAAGGAAGAAGAACCTGTTGAGGGCTTTATCAGGAATGAAGTAAGATGTCAAATAGTCAGAAACAGTCTAGATCATTACGAAGTTGGCTGATTCTTATCATGGCAATAGTTGGCATCATTGTCATGATTATAGGGATATTTATTCATACATTAGTTATTTTCATGGGAGTCATAATTATTAGCTTAGGTTTTTTCCTGTGGTTACAAGGGATAATTGGTCAAGCAAAGCGAAAGAGAATTGGACGATTAAGATTGGATTTGCTAACGGAGAATATCAATCCATATGATGCATTGGAAGAAATGGTGGATTATGAAGAGGCTGATGTGGGTCGACAAGAACTGAATAAGGAGCAAATTCGTGAGGCAGCAACGGTAATGCAGAGTAACCGAGTAAAAGACCAGAGAACCGCAACCTTACGACTTCTTATGGCTGGTGCTCAAAGTGTCCCATATATTAGGGCTAGTCTTCGTAGCGGAGATCCCGAGGTTATTGAAAGGAGCCTGATAACACTTCGATTTTTTGGGAAAGAGGCTTCATCAGCTGTAGAACCAGTAATAGAGCTTCTGAAAAGCGATCGAGCTGAAATAAGAGGCCAGTCTGCCCTTCTTCTTGGAAAAATTGGTTCCACCGCAAAAACAGCCGTTCCATCACTGATTTCACTTCTCCAAGATTCCGATCCATCAGTAGCTCGTGATGCTGCATTAGCTTTAGGCATGATTGGCTTCAAATCGAAAGAAGCCATTAATGAATTAAAATCTGGGCAAGAACGAGAAGATCTGCAGCTCCAGCTTTTTTCCAAGATTGGTTTGGCAAAATTAGGGGAGTATTCGGAGGAAATTATTGATGATTTAATTATATGCGTTGGTGACCGAGATCCTATGAATGGGATTTTTGCCATACAGACATTAGGGGAAATAGGTAAGCCCGCAAAGAAGGCCGAACCGGTTATTCTTCGACTAGCATCTCATCGCCATCCAGCATTGCGTTTAATAGTAGCCCAAGCGTTATACAGATTAGATTCACCACCTAGTCCAATTGTAGCTGCATTGGTTCGAAATTTGCCTCTACGAAAAGCTGAGCCATTTATTCGACGAGATAGTTTCAATCTTTTACAGAAGATCATTAAGAATGTCCCAGAAGTTATTCCGACTCTGATAAAACAACTCTCAAATCGTGATCCAGTGACTAGAATAATGGCAGCCCGACTTTTAGGCGAATTGGGAGAGGAGGCAAAAGAAGCCGCACCCGCTCTTGTGAAAATGATGGAAGATTCTCTAATGACCTGCCAATACCATGCTCGTCAAGCTTTAGAAAAGATATCACCAAGCAAGTAATCAATCGATTACAAATTGGATATGTTACTATAAAAGAAAATTTGACAAGCAGCTAGCAGTTAATCTGCAAACTGCTTGCCTTGTTGAATATTTGAATTGAGCTTGTGGAATTGTTGGTTTAACAACCATCCCATCCGAATTCGGGCTGGATTTCAGTAGTGAAACCTTCAACACGCGGATTCAGATAAGTACCCCATTTGTCAACAGCGAGTTGAAGTTCTTTCATTCCCTTTGGAATATCGTCGAAGTTCCCATTCTGCATATAAAGATCAACTGCTTGACGCATGGCTTTGGCTCCATCAATAGAACCATTGGGATGGGCGTGCACCCCACCACCAGCACCAAGAATAATATCAGTTCCAAGCTCATGCAGGTTCACTGGAATCATTCCTGGGTAAACGCCACCTCCAACAATTGGCCAGTTAGTCTTGATATGATAGAATGGCGCACGAGAGTTTAGAGCAGAAGTTACTTCATCAAAGTAGGGCATAAAGAGTTTGCCATGGCTTGTGGGGAGAATGTACATATCGCCTCCACATAAGCGCACAAATTTTGCGATTGTAGGATAGTTAAACCCGTGGAAGCCGCGGTACCACATACCTGCACCAGCGGGATGAGCTAGAATAGGAACCTTCACTGATGGATCCTCTGCAACATCACGAAGTATGGTAAAGCCTGTAGCAAGAAAGTTAATGTGAAGAGCGTTAGCGCCCATTTCAACCATTTTTTCTGCGTTTTCTAGGGTTCGATGCCCATCATCCGAAATATTGATGGTATAGAGTGTCTTTTCACCCGTTTCTGATTCAGCTTTGTCTATTGCTTCCATGACTGCAGTAATTCGATCTTCAAGAAGGCAGTTACAGGGTGATTCCATGAGCTCATCGTCCTTGATGATATCAATTCCCCCAGCTGCGCTTTCATAACATTGTTCGGCAAAGACTTTAGTTTCAAGACCAACACACGGTTTAATCATGGTTAGGGTCAAAGGACGTTCCTTAGCCTTCAAAAGCTCACGGACTCCTTCTACACCGAATTTTGGTCCTTTGAAGGGTGCTGTGAATGATTTAGGAAATTGAACATCAAGGATTCGAACGGCCGTGTTCTTTACATAGAAGATGTTTCCAGCGATAGCCGCCATAAGTTGGGCGACTGAGGGAAGAAAGTTAGCCATCGGAAAACCGATCTGGGCAATGATATTAGTATAACCTGGTCCTGGTGTTCGATAGAATCCAAGCGTCTTCCCTAGAAATTGCCGACGGACCTCGTCGGTCTCGCGGGGTACACGAATCCAGGTACCGGTTGTCTGTTCTATAGACAGACCTTCAACAATGTGAAGTAAATCAGGCTCTTGTGTTCGAATATGAAAGGTCGTGATCACATAATCCTCTGGATCAATACCTTCTCGAATTGCTAATCCTTCAGGTTCATATTTGGGCATATCAGGTTAACCCCCGTTGGCTGGTATGAGAAATCTTGAAGCTCATAAAGCTTTTTGAAATTTCAACTAGAAATAATTGAACTAATCACCTTATCAAAAATCATAGATTCTTATAAATAGAATAATGGACACAACGCTATAGAAAAGCGGAGGCGTAACGATGGCTAAATCGTACAAGAAGCAAAAACCAGAATCAGAACATTTACGGGTTCCAAAACATTCACATTGCGAGTTATGCGGTGCACCAGTCCGTTATGGAATGGAATATTGTAATGCAGAGCACAAAAAATTGTTTGAAAAGAAAG
>JABXGY010000174.1 GCA_016550395.1 archaeon
AGGGTATCCATCTTCGCGGTTATGCCCAGAAACAACCCATGCAGGAATACAAGCGCGAGTCATTCGAAATGTTTACCGCGTTGCTGGAAAACATCCAGCACGAGGTTGTGAGAATACTTGCCCGAGTCGAGGTTAAAGCGGAAGAAGATGTCGAGGCGGTGGAGACACAGCGCCGGCAGGATACTCCCCTGGAATATCACCATGACAGGGCGTCCGCTGTTGCTGGTGATTCAGGGCAGCCCGCCCAAGCCACACCTGATGCGCCTTTTGTGCGTGAAGGACGAAAGGTGGGGCGGAACGAACCCTGCCCGTGTGGTTCGGGTAAGAAATATAAGCAATGTCACGGGAAGTTGAGCTGATTCAACCTCAGCTCTTGCGGACATTTGTCGGGATTTCCGTATATTGTTTGGCCCAAAACCAAGTTCTATAACTTATCGCTTTAATACCCGGCCTTTTTCGGGTTCTTGAGCGAGTCTGTCTTGTATCCACGATCTGCCAGGTGTTGCTTTATCATTGTTTGAAACTCTTCAGGACTTTTTTTCTCTGACTGATTACAAGGTCTTTTATACGCTTCCACAGTTGATAACCTCCAAACGTTTTGGTCAAGAGCCCAAGCAAATATTTGGTTGCAAAGAACTACCTGCACTCCACCAAGTGAGTAAAAAGGTGGAGTGGGCTGATGTTGAATCCATTGGTCGCCAGATTTTGTAATCAGATTTGCTGGAACGGCACTGAACAATGGTCTCTCATTCAACTCAAGTTTTGCCGAGGTTAATAATGATCTTCCCTCCATCCAAGATGGTATATCCCAGCGCATATAACTCAGAAGCGTAGGCGCCACATCAATCCTACCAGTATTGGCAGTTACTTTGCCGGCGATTTCGGAGTTTGGGAAGCGAATCATCAATGGCAGACGCACGCTTGCATCATGATTCTTACCATGATCACTCGTAATTACTACGATTGTATTCTCCAGAATTCCCGAGTTTTCAAGATATTCATAGATTTTACGGAAATTGAAATCCATTCTAAGAATGGAGTCGTCGTAGAATTCCCGTTGCCATTCACTCGATTGTCTAAGTCCTCTACTGAAAAATTTTTCTTTTGACAAATAAATTGGACCATGCGTCGCCATCAGGTGCAAGTTGATAAAAAATGGGTTATCCCCTGAATCATCTATAAATGAGAAAGCTCTATCAATTCTTGCATCGTCTTCATGATAGTAATGCTTTGGCTGTCCTACTCGCAGTAGCTTCATATTGTCATTATGCGGGTAGTACCGGTCTGCTTCTCCTTTTCCGTGTGTATTCTCGATAACGGGTGCTGTATTCACGGGGCTAAGTAGTTCAAGTTTTTCAATAGTAAGATCAAAGATCTGTTCGATCAGCAACACAGGTTTGGAAAACCTTGAGCATAGGTATTCAAAACCTAAGCCACCAACACAAGGATAAATAATTCGAAAGTTTGATTCGTTAAATGCATTGAGCAAGTTCATGTCCTTCGGGTCGGAGTACCAACGTAAGCTCATATCCAGTGAGTTATATCCTTGGTTTTGAAGTATTCCGGGCAAATGTTCATACCGATCTTTGCCAAGTAGGACTTCCTGCGCGACATACAATCGTGTTGTTGTTGCATATTTCC
>JABXGY010000175.1 GCA_016550395.1 archaeon
AATCAGGATCATTAAGATAGTCATATTGGGTTGTTCCGTCCCGATTGCTTCCTTCTTCAAATTCAGGGTGTGGACCACAAATGAATGTAGTGCCGTATTCATATCGCGAGACACACATGGCGATGCCGTCATTAGCTGTATAAGACATGACAGTGATGATGTCGTCTGGATTTGTTGGGGCAAAATAATGGGACCCCCAGTAGAGAACTTGATAGGTTGCTGGTTCAGCCGATAAGTCAGGACCAGTGGAAGCCTGATTCACTGCTAAATCGACTAATTGGATCCCTCCAGAAATCCCAGGAATTGGATGAATCCATTCACCTTGACACAATCCAAGGGTCCGTGTAGCGAACATCCCGCCACCACAGATTCCAAAATAGGAACCGCCATTAGCAACAAATTGTTGGACGAGTTGAACTCCTTCATCACCAAGTATAACCGCATAGATATCTGGAGACCCACCGGGAAAAGCAAGCAAATCAAGTGTATTCAGAGTACCATTCTGAATACTCACCCCGTCAAGCCAGATGACTGTCGACCCTATCCAAGCTAATAAGCTGTGCAAAGCAGTTGCGCAATCATCATCAGCGCCTGGTCCGTTGTACACACCAACATGAATATCTGCCAAATCCGTTTGCGCCTCTACAACCACTCGATCCAGTGCAAGAGGTAGCAGTGAACTGATCAGGGCGAGACTTACCAGAATGTAAAACGCCCCTTGAGCTAGTTTCTTGGAGAAACCTTTTTTCAATTTTGAAATCTCCTTGGTTATTCGTTTTTCGAATCCTATTCGAACCGAATTTCACAGTTATTATCACTAGAAACTAAATCGCCTCAAATATCCTCGTTAGCCGGTAGGTTCGGAATTTTGTACAAACATCGATAGTCCTTGTTATTTTTCGAACAAATTAGTGCGAAAAACGGAAAAAAGGATGATGACACACAGATGGCTTATGACTCCTGATATCTTTCTTGTGCGGTGCATGCGGTGAATGGGCAGATGGCGATGCGGATTGAGGTGTTGAATCTTCTGGGTGAGACGACGCAGGTCATTCAATACTTCAAAGATTAGCTTTTCGTTGGTTGGTTATTGAGCTTTATCTGGAGGGCTTGTAATTGGATTAGTCCTCTTCGTAACAGAATGAGGCTTATGATAAGTATGATGATTCCGATGACAAGAAGTGGTATGAGGTAATTCATCCACCGCACAGGTAAGGTGTTTGCTACCATTGGGATGCGTCTGTACATGTTTACCCAGTAACTGAACAGGGCATTTGATGTTTCGCGTTGAACTTCAATGGTGACATCATGTTGGACGTCAACTCGTAGGTGATCGTGCTCTGTTAGATTGGTGGATTCATGGACAAGTGGATAAGGGAAAGATAAATTGTTGGAGTAGATGCGAAGAGTCACTGGTGTCTCATTTGTAGTGAAGACTTCGATTTCGATTAGAGCGGTTCCAAGGTTCGAGAAAGAAACATTATGACTGGGGTGAGTCCTGGTCACCTTTCCTATCACTTGACCTAGTTCAGTTCGGAGTATGAGTTCATAATGGGCGTCTGGAATCCCTGCAAGCAAGGTACTACTGCACCCAATTAGCAACAATCCAACACAACCCAAAATGATGACGCCGTTTAAGTACATTACAAGATTTTGCTTGTTGAGTGTCTTATTCATCACTTGTACCTCTATTTTCTACTTCGTCTTTTCTCCTGTGAGGGGGATTTGCAGCCATCTCCATGACCCGATTATTAACAACAAAAACCCAAAAATCAATAGAGAACAAGTCACAATAATCGGAGTATAATCTAGTGCAATACTAACAACTGGGGGAGGATATATTATCAGGAGAAATATCCAACTGGAAAATGATGCTGTTGTGTTATTCCACACCACTTGTATGTATAATGGAATTGTTTCATTGAAGAACAAGTTAAGGGGGTTTTCAGAGGTGTTGGAAAAATTGTGATAACTCAAGATTAACCCCCCTTCACAAACAATATGTAAATTCACAGAACTACCGTTTGTGTAAAAATCGCGTAGTTCTACAGTTTCAAGATATCTCCAATAATCGTTGTCGTAGTGTTCGAACGGCTTTGTATTTGACACTTGACCTGAGAACTGTTCGACTTTATACACGCGGTCTGGATAACGCCCTAAGTCTATGTAGCGATAATAACTAAAAGGAAAAGCTAGCCCAGAACCAATTAGTAAACAACCCAATCCACAAAAAAGGAAGGCTTGGAGAATTAGGTATTTTATTCTAGTAAATCTGGGACTTATCATAATCCATTCCCGAACACATTAAGAAAACCAAACTTAAAGAAATACTTGTATAGGCAGTTTTCCCATAATTCCACGTTTCCTTCAAGTGCAATTCTTGCCTGTCTTGTGCGATGCATACGTGAATGGGCAAATGGCGATGCGGGTTGAGGTTCAGAATCATTTGCGTACAACGACACAGGTCATTCAAGATTTTGGTGTCTAATTGGTTAGGCGATGGCATGTCCTTGGTCGATGGTGAAGATCATTTGGACGTCGAGGCTTGCGTTGAGAATGACATATTGGTCGATGGTGGGTTTAAATGCCGCAACGGGGCTCCAGACCTCTTCGTGTTCGACGCCAAGATAAACAAAGTAGACGTCGCCGTAATTGCCGCCTATTGACGGCTGGAATCCATTCCCTTGAGTAACTTCGAATGAGTCGTTTACTAGGATGGCTGAATAGGATAGATACCAATGACTGTAGGGTCGTCCCCAAAATACAATGGTATCTGTCTCATTCTTAATGGCAAGTCGATCGGTGTAAACATCGATGGTCAGATTGGTCATCCAGAAGCATCGGGCGGTGTAATTTAGATCAATTGAGATGTGACGGCGGATTTGTGGTTGATACTCGGTGCGATCCAAGAGGTGTCCGACGGTGTAGTTGTTGATATAGTTTATCCACGTCTCCCATTCGAGATCTGGTTCCCAGGAGTCTTTAAAGGTCCAAAATGGCGGCCTATTTAAAATTTCGCTGTAATTAATCCATTCTGCAGCCTCTAATGCCGAATATGCAGCGGGTGAATCTGCTTGCCGATCAATAATGATGTGAATCCGTGGCCAGCTCAGCTCATATTGCTGCCAATTGATATACCCGATGAAGGTGATTGAGACAACTAAAGTAATCATGATTACTGTGAATCCAATTAGGACCGGTTTTTGGCGACTATTTAGCTTGCCTTTTTCTGATTGCATGCTAGACCAACGCAACTTCCACAATCCCATAAGGGATTTTCAAAGGTCATTTTTATTGATGCTGGTGTAGACATCGAAGTGTAATCAAAATAGAACTTTCTTGTGCGGTGGATGCGGTGAATGGGCAGATGGCGATGCGGATTGAGGTGTTGAATCTTCTGGGTGAGACGACGCAGGTTATTCAGAACATCGGTGAATAGCTTCAGGTTCTAGTCGAACACCCATTCGAGCTTTGGTGCTGGTTCTTCTTTCGGAGTAGCGACGTTTAAGGCTTCACCGAGGATTTTGAGGGCTATGGCTGGGTCTCCGGATTTTACTTGGGTTTCTGTGAGTCCAATAGCTTTAATGCCGAGAAATCGTTCCACCAATTTGGGAGACAGGGTATCTGGCTGTTCCTGTTTATAGGCGATGGCTAAAAGTCCGGCTGCAATGTCTTTACGGTGTATTAGCTGGACGATGTCTTTGCTGTTCAAGACGTTTTCTAATGTTGAATCAGTGACGATAATGATGATACGACTACCACGGAAATAAAGTTCCCAGAGTTTGCGGAACCGGTCTTGTCCACTGAAATCCCAGGTGGAGATCTCTAGTGTGCCGATCCGGGCGCCTTCGATTTTTTGAATGTCGATGGAAATTGTGGGAACATAGGTAGTTGGGGGGACGCCGCCGTTGAGGAGGGTGACGATGTCGGTCTTGCCGGTTCCTTCGTAGCCGATGATGCTGACTTTGAGGGTGGTGGTGACGTAGTCGTCGACTTTTTTGATGAAGTCGTCGTATGCGACTTCGTAGCTGATGACCCGGTGGAACTCGTAGGTGACACGGTCGAGTTTTTCACGAAGGGTGTCATCTTCGGCTTCGTTGTCGGCGCTTAGGATGACTAGTCCTCGACCTAAGGGTTTGCCGATGAGTTTTGTGCCGTTGAATTCTTCAATGAGGGTGTCTTGGGCGTCTTTGATGCGCTTAGCGAAGTATGCAATCCAGGTTTCATCGACGGGGATTTTCCAGAATTCTTCGTTGACTACAAATTTGTCCCTCGCGTCAATGATATAGACGTGGTGAATCATCCCCGCTAAAGATGTACCAGGGGGTAAGGTGTCTATTCGTGGAGTTGGTGGTATTGGTGTTATCGGTGGTTGGGATGATTCGGAGGTGGATAGTAGTTCATCGTGGGGCATAGTAAATTCTTTGATGAGAAATTCACGAAAGCGCTCAGCCATTTCTCCTTCCAGGCGTTTAAGAGGGTCAGGGTGGGCAGTTGGCGGTGTCTGAGTAGCATCACATAATCTAATTTTAAAAACGAAGCGCGGTAATTGAACACTGCAATATGGACAGATCTGGTACTTGTCTA
>JABXGY010000176.1 GCA_016550395.1 archaeon
GCTGGAGGAGGTGGCAGAGAAGGGCTATATAGTCAAGCTGGATACTGCCGAGCGAGTGCTTGAGCCCGAGAATGGCATTGAGCCTGAGACTGGTGTTGAGGTAGAGCTAGAGTAGAGCAGAAATGAGAAGACAAAATCTTTGGTGACGCTATCGAATGGCTTCCTGAAAGTATCTGGGAATGGACATTCAAAGTACACTACTACATCCCCCGATTTCGATTGTACAACTATCCGTATGTATTTGCCAATCTCTTCGTTTTTACCCTCTATAGGCTCTATAAAGAGCAGGGCAAGGGTTTTGTACCCAAATTAAAACGTTTACTTTCTGCAGGAAGTACCCACTCACCACGAGAATTAGCTGCTGAACTCGGATTTGATATCTCAACTGAGCAGTTTTGGAAATTGGGTATGAAACAGGCAGAGGAATTCATCAATGAATTCGAAGTTTTAGCCAAAGACTAGATCTCTTCAGGTTCGTCAGTCTCGGTAGATTCTTCAAAAGTTTCTCCACACTTAGGACAAAATTTCGCTTCGTCGGGAAATACTTCACCACATTTTGCACAAGTACCTGTGACAGATTTTTCAGATCTATCTTCGGGTGGAGTTTCACCTTCACTAGGGGGTGTTTTTCGTAGACGACGTAAGTATTCTGCAAGCTGATGACGGCGCCGATAGAGGAGTAAACCAATGTAGGCGATGAGTGCAATTATACCGATTATAATGCCTGCGAGAATCACAAATGTGATAGGATTGACAGGTGAGCCTGCAATGACACTAATTTTGAAAGAACCGAGTCCAAATGTAATATGAGTACTGGGATGGGAGAAGGCCCGGATATAGTAGAATTGTCCTGGAACCATGGCGTATTGAATGATTTCAGTAGAACCTAGCTCTATGGATCGGGTTAACAGGTTCATACGACTATCATATAGGTAAAGATCGAAGTCTGCTTGATAATCTTGGAAAGCTTCCAGATGAATAGTATATTGGGCTGCAATTGGTGGAGTAATATAATAATAGACTGAGTCGTTTTTCCCATCGAGGTAACCGTATATGGTGAGGATGTTGGTGGGGCGAATTGGAGTTTGTTCTATTTCTCCAATGGTTTGAAATTCAGAGATTAAGACTTCATATCGGGTGTCGTTGAGTAAGGATAAAGGAATGGATTCATAATCAGCCAAATTAAAGCTTAATCCTCTGGCGCGTTGAGCTCCTTGGCTTGTACGGTGATAGGCAACCGCGATATCTACTGCTACAGAAAGGTTGTAAGCAAGACTTGCTAGATGCGGGTTTGTCAGTTGTTGGAATATCTGGAAAGCGAAGCAACCTAAGTCAATATAATTCGGTATACTAAACTGCTGAGCATAACCACGAGCAGCGCAGATGCTCGAATAAAATGTGGAAATATATGGAGGAGTAAGTAGATAATCGATAGTTTGATTGAACCAAGTGATTATCGAAACCATTTCAGTAGTATTAATCACAGATAGGGTCAGCGTTGAAGGGAGAACAGTATAAAGACTAGCGTATTGACCACCAAGTGAATACGCCTCAATATAACGATTCACAATTTCTACTGCAAAAAGGTATGAGGTACTCTCAGGAAATAGTGTCAAACTATGGAGGAATTGGTTGTATGGAAGTCGCTGTTGGGGAATTTCAGCTTCGGAAAAAATAATCAACTCAACAGATTCTTGAATTTCGTAAGCTAGCTCTAACTGTCCCATGAAAGAGGCATCAAATGCAATAATATTAATGGGTTCAATGGTGTCGTTTGTTAGAACTGTAGCGATTTCGTGGGGGAGAAGGCGGTCATCCCCATTTGTTACATCATCACACACTCCAAGGTAACCGTGGCCAATACCCCATAAAACAAGTAGATACTTTTCTGCCTGTGAATAATTTTGGCCAAATTGAATAAATGCCAGTAAGGTTGTTGGGTCACCCATATTCGGTTCAGTTGGTAGTGGCGTAATCAAAGGCGATGAGATAATTGTGTCATTTAAGGATTCATGATCCTGGGTGATATTGAAGGTTACTGCACCCGAACCATATCCTGTTAAATCGGTAAGAAAATCAACGAAGACGATAATATTGACTTGTTCCGTTGAACCAACCATTTCCATTTCTTTGATATCAGTAAAGGCTGCCATTTCCAGGTTATTATCAGCTGCCATGTAAATGAGAATAGTCCAATTACGTGGCGCATTGCCATTAGCAACTGGTTTACTTAATCGAGAAGGCATTAAACTATTTACGAGTTCATCCTGACTATTTACATCATAATATGAATTATCATAGGAAACAAGTGCTGGTTCAGGGAGTGTTGAGGTTTCACTAGTGTTACAAATGAGGGTAAGGGGCTGAATTAACGTCACCGAAACAAGAAAGATAAGGAAGAGTGTTCGGACCCCTTTCATGCAACTACCCTCGCTAAGCTCCAAATAAAGTTTCGCCCAATAAACTTATCCAAATCAATAATTGATTGGTATCTTGCACTGAATGGTGTTAATCTTTAAAAGGTCTAGTTCTAGGTCAATTCCCCTTTGACTCTATTTCGAGGTCATAAAAATGTCTGTCGATCCAACTCAAAGCGAAGGTCGTGGTAAAATCCATTTTGTTGAAATCCTTACTGTCGATATTGATGGCGTGCTTAAAGGCATGACAGTACCAATCAGTCCTGTTGACTCTGTAACACCTTTACAAAAGGGTTCAACCTCGGTTCCAGATTGTGGAATCGATGGGTCTTCAGTTAAAGGATTAGAATCAATTACGACTTCAGATTTACGATTAAAACCTGATTTGAATACACTCAAAGAATTACCCAATAGCTATCCACGACGCGCTATCGTTATTGCTGATGTGTTTCAACGTAGTGCCAATGGGGGGCTTACTCCTCACCCTTTAGCACCTCGAACTATCCTTAAACGAAATACGGAACGTCTAGCTGCAAAAGGGATACAGGTTCGAGTAAAACTTGAACCCGAATTCTATTTACTAACCGAAGAGGGCATACCTCTCGATGATGCTAAATATGCAGATATTTTTCCCGAAAATAAGGGGATGGACCTGCTTTTAGAAACAGCACTGGATTTACGGGCTGCAGGTATTGAAACCGCTTGGCTCCATTCTGAACATGGAGAAAGCCAACAAGAAATCGAACTTGACTTCCGAGAAATCAGTCAAGCCGCAGATAATTTTACGTTATTTAAATTGCTTGTCCGCCGTCGAGCAGCACTTTATGATCTTGAAGTAAGCTTCATGCCCAAACCTTTCCAAAACGAAGCTGGCAGTGGTATGCACTGCCATTTGCAACTTTGGAAGGGTAACCAGAATATTTTAGGAAATTCGGATGGAACACTCACCGAAACTGGAAAGTACTTTGTAGCGGGTCTACTCCATCATGCCCCAGCAATTACTGCAATAGCTAATCCTACTATTAATTCCTTCAAGCGTCTAGTTCCGGGTTTCGAAGCTCCAGTCTATATTACCTGGGGGTACCTAAACCGGTCTGCACTTATTCGTGTCCCATTATTTAATACCTCTACAAAAGCCGCTATTGAATTTCGATCACCTGACCCCCTAGCAAATCCCTATCTCCTATTTTCTGTTCTCATGGGGGCAGGAATGGATGGTATCGAACGCCAGTTACAGCTATCAGATCCAGTAACCGAGGATGTCTATCACCTTCCATCAAAGCGACTCACGCAATTAAAAATTCAGCAACTCCCAGACACACTCCGTGGTGCTCTCCACGCTTTAATGAAGGATAAAGTTCTTTGTGAAACGCTTAGTCAAGACTTTTGTAATCTCTATCAGAAAATTCGGGAAGCCGAATGGTATCAATACACTCACGGCGTGATAACGGATAAGGAATGGGAATGGTATATCCATCGCTAAATTTTTGAACAGATAGCTCGCGTAGGATACGCAGGTTACACCATCATGACAGATATTAGTGAAAGCATCGAGATCAAAGCACCTCTTGAAACGGTATTCAAGTATGCAGTTAGTTACCGAAATGCTCCCAAATTTATTGCATCGGTGGTTAGTTACTATCCAACCACTGAGGCCCTTTGGGGTGTGGGTGCTCGATTTGCTATGGAGGTCAGCGTAATGGATTTCCGGTTTACGCAAGAACTTGAAGTCGTTGACTTACAGCTGGGGCGCTCTCTTCAGGTTCGGTCTCTTTCTGGACAACCTTTTCAGAATGCCAAATGGTTCTTCGAGCATACCGCGAACGGGACACATGTTACTTATGAACTCTCATATCAATTGCCAGAAGTATTTCTTGGTCGAAAAATCGATGAAAAAATCCAAACACAATTGGACGAGCAGATTCGATCCGATGCTCGACAGACATTAACAAACCTGAAAGAGCACCTTGAAGTTTCATAATGGTCATTTTGATAAGTATACGGAATATGTTATTAGTATTTATTTATAAAATACAGTCTTTTATTTAGCTATCTGTGATTTCTAGAAAACACAAGCTTTTTGTGATGAATCTCATAAACACGGTGTTACTTCAATTCTGAGGAGGCGTGCCATGGACCCTCCAAAAAATGGCACAAAAATTGTCTTAACGGCATCGGAAATTGAAATGAGCCACTTCGGCGATGACCCTTTTGGAGCCTTTGCTGGGTCCTTCCTCTTAATTCCAAATTTCCTTAAACCCTTCTATATGCCTAAAGAGAATGACTTGGAAAATGGTAGAGCAATGGTTGCACCTTATGGACTACGCAAAGCTGAAGCACTCCTTCTCAATAATGGATTCGATGAATCGGATATTGCAGTGGTTCATCCAAAGAACTTGAATCGCTTCATTGGTTCCGCCACTCGTGCCATTGGCATCTCAAGTATGGATCCATTAGGTATTGCTTATGTGAGTCTTACCTATTCGAATATGTTTGCCTTGGGAAGTGAACCGCGTAATCGTGTCGAGTTTCGAAAGTTATTACGGAAAACATCAATTGCGAAGGTTCATGATCGTGGTCAAGCAAAAGTAATTGTGGGGGGCGCTGGTGCCTGGCAGGTAGCTGGAGATGAGGCTCGGAACACTTTAGGAATCGATTGTGTTATCACGGGAGAAGTGGGATCTGAAGTTGTTGATATTTTCTACAAAGCTATGAACGGTGAGACTCTGCCACCAAAAGCTGTAGGTGGTGTCCTCAGGTCCGCTGAAGATATTCCTCTCATTCGTGGTGGATCCCTGCATGGAGCTGTCGAAATTACTCGTGGGTGCGGTAGAGGTTGTCAATTTTGTTCACCAACACAACGTCACCGGTTTTCCTTGCCCATTGAACATATCCTAAGAGAAGTCAAAGTGAACGTTGAAGCAGGCAATGAAATGACGATATTGGCAACAGAAGATCTCTTTCTTTATGGACTAAAGAACTCCCGCTTCATTCCAAACCGTGACGCAATTGTCAATCTGATTGAGCATCTAGTCAAAGTGCCAGGATTGAAATACATTCAACCCGCTCATATAGCCCTTGCACCCGTTGTAGCTGATCCCAAATGCACAGAGGAAATTGCGGAACTCCTTGTGTCACGTGGTCGGTATACACATGGCGGAAAACCCTACGTTACAGCGGAAGCTGGAATTGAAACAGGAAGCGTCCGACTATTCAAAGAACGTATGGTTGGGAAAGCTCTACCCTTCAAGCCAGAAGAGTGGCCAGAAATCGTCAAACAAGCTATTGGTATCTTGAATGATAATCGGTGGTTTCCATTAACTACTTGGCTCGTGGGTATCCCTGGAGAACAGGAAGAAGATGTGAATGCCACCCTTGAATTGCTTGACGATCTCAAAGGGATGAAATTATTTATTACACCACTTCTTTGGGTACCGTTACGTCCCTCTATTCTCAGTAATGGAAGTCGACCTGAGATAGAAGCCTTGAACGATCTTCAATGGGAAGTTTTTACCCGATCATGGCAATTTAATCTTGATGTCTGGCGACCACCATTGAAAATCAATTCATGGAAGGCATTTGCCAGTAGCTTTTTAGTACCCATTTTTGGCAGCTTGATCTATTTCCTCTATGCTCGATATAATCCTACAGCTCCAATGATTAAACGCCTACTCTTCCATTCGTTCAATAAGGCATTCTTCGAATCAGCTTAAACTACCTATCCGAAGGGAATAACAAAAGCTAATCAATCGCAGACCCACAAATAAAACAAAAATTATCATGGGTTCGAATCTTATGCCCACATTGGGGACAGAAACTGGGTTCGAGATCGGATTCATGAGCTTTCACTGGTACTTTCACCGCTTTGGGAGTCACTTCTTCTTCGATGGAACTGGATTGGGTTATTCGTTTTTGTTGTATCTCTGCAAGGAGTCGTCGATGGAGTACACTCCATATTGTTCGGGTGTTTTTTTGGGTGCCATGGACCGGGCAGTTGAGTGTAAAGGTTGTGGCAACTTCGGACGAACTCACATCTGAAGCGGGTGCCAGCTCCCTGCCACATATGGCGCATTGATATAGATGATCGGCGACGACGCTGGCCCAGAGATCAAGACCTGAGTGATCAAGTGTGATATGGTGGCCCAACCTATGACGAGGA
>JABXGY010000177.1 GCA_016550395.1 archaeon
ATCCTTAGATCACGCACTGGAACAGGTGTAACCTGCTATTATGGAGGGGCTTCAGGTTATTCTTTCACCGCCAGTGAGGACAAGAAGGAACTGAATGAAACTGTATCGCGAGCATTCAAAATGGCCAAAGCTGCTGCTGGAGCTGCTACAATTAAATTAAGTTTCGATAGAAGACCAAAAATCAAGAGTCGCAAGGATGAGAAATTTCCTGTTAAAATTCACCCCAGCGCTAAGGATTTGACATACAAGACAGATCTAGTCAATAGAGCTGTAGAGAACGCTAAAGAATTCGGAAAAAACATTAGCAACGTAACTGGGTTGTATGGAGAGTTGTACGGTCACAAACTGTTCACGAACAGTGAAGGCTCAATCGTTGACTGGAGCTTTGAAGTCGTTGATCTACGCTGTTTAGTTACCTCCAGAACAGAATCAGGGGCTCTTGTCAATGGAGTTGAGGGTCATGGTGGTACAAAAGGAATGGAACTCTTCAACACCAAAGGATCAACTCCTGAAGATATAGGGGAAAAAGCAGGCACTCGAGCTAAAGAACAATTGAAAGCGAAAAGCTGTCCAGCTGGTAAATTCCGAGCGTTAGTTGAGAACAGACTGGTAGGTGTCTTGGCACATGAATCATTTGGCCACCTCAGCGAAGGAGACTTCATCGTGGTTGGTGAATCTCCACTAACTGGAAAGATAGGAACACGCCTTGGCACAGAACACGCTACAATTGTAGATTATGGAACACCTAACATCTCAAAATTTGGAGGATTATGGGTACCTTATGATGATCAAGGCATAAAAGCTAACAAAACCGTAGTTCTCGATAAAGGAGTGTTGAAATACTACTTACATAGTAGAGGAACAGCACAGTATTTGCAACAGGAGCCTACTGGAAACTGTCGAGCAGTACACTTTGGGTTCATTCCAATACCTAGAATGACAAACACATATTTCACTCCTGGTGATCTCACCAAGGAAGAAGCCCTTGAACTGCTTGGTACAGGTGTCTACGCTATTCAAACCGCTGGAGGGCAAGTTGAAGGGGACGGAAGCTTTTTGTTCAAAGCAATTCGGGGTTACTGGGTGGAAAGAGGAGAAATCCGTGAACCTCTGCGTGAAGTAGCATTATCTGGTAACATTCTCCACTTGTTGTCCAAGGTGGAAGGCGGAACCAAAGACCTTCAACTGCAAGCAGGATATTTTGGTGGATGTGGAAAAAGCGGACAATATCCACTACCCTGTGGCCTTGGTGGACCAGAACTTGTCATAAGTGAAGTTACTTTCGGAGGAAAAGCAAAATAAAATGATGAAGAAAAAGGTGAACATATGATGGAATACGAGAACCTAAAAAGTGAATTACTATCTTCTGTTGATACAGGTCTGAAATATGCAAGAACAAGGGACAGTAAGGTTGAATTCGAACTTTACTTATTTCATCAAAGAATTTCTAAAGCCAACATCAAACAAGGAGTAGTGGAAGCAACAGATGGAATCATTGAAGGAAACGCTGTACGTGCTTCCAAGAAGAACAAAGTCAGTTTTGCATCGTCCAGTGGAAGCTCAATTGATAGGATAAAAAGAAGTATCAACGAAGCACTTACTAGTTTAAACTCAGTCTCCATTAAGGACACACGTTTTAAAGGATTCTGTGAACCTAAGAAACCAGGGAAAGAAGGAATCCTTGCAAGCGAAATTCTGAATCTTGGTAAAGAAGAGCTCATTAATTATGCCAAGAGTCTGGTCAAGGATGGACTAGGTTTTAATAATAAAATTTTAATGGCTGAAGCCAATTGTGCGGCAGAATGGGGTGGATTTGCAATTGGTAATACGCTGGGTCTTCAGCAAGCCTCTAGATCTGCTTTGAACAATTGCTACGTTTATTGTATGGCAAAGGATAAAGAAGAGCGTAGAGTTGGATATGAATTTGACATCTCACGGAAATCTCTTATAAAAACTGAAGGCATGGGCGAAAAAGCTGCTAAAAAAGCCATTGATC
>JABXGY010000178.1 GCA_016550395.1 archaeon
CGGATGATCTTCGTGAGTTAATTCCTGATACCTTTGGTATTGGTGCACTCGCCATTGGCGACCTAAAACTCAAGGTGCAACTTCAAATGCTCAAAGAAGCGCGGAAAAAGGCCCAAGGGATCTATGAAGACACAGCAGCATTAACCATTGCTCGAGATATTCTCCTAGAACAGCGTCATTCGACAAGCAAACCCAAACTCAAAATTGAAATAGCAGCACAGTAAGCAAGCTGCCACTTTGGTTACTCAGATAAAGCCTCCTCACTCAACTTTTCGTAGGAGACCTACTGCATCTATATTTTGATATAGCAAATATTAGCTCTCTGGTAGTATTACCGAATCTAGTTAATCTCTGAAAGTAAGATATGTAGAATATCTTTTCATTCAAATCCTCAAGTCGACCAATACTGCCAAATTTTCACTCCGAATTCGTCTAGGAGCTCAATTACAAGTTCAAGCGGCAGTCCAATGACAGAGGTATAGCTACCTTCGACCCGATCGACTAAAAACCCACCTTTGCCTTGGATGGCATACCCTCCAGCTTTTCCAAAGGGTTCCTTTGTAGAAACGTATTGACGAATTGCTTCATCAGACACTTTTCGAAACCTGATCCGGGTCCAGAGATGACGAACTAGCGAGTTCCTAGTAATCACATCGATAACTGCAACAGCCGAGATAATCCGATGCCAAGTATCTACAAGACTTAGCAGCATTTGGATTGCTTCGTCATGAGTCTGGGGCTTGCCTAAGATCCTGTTGTCTTCGGTTACAACAAGAGTATCACCACTAATGATAAGTCCCTCGCTTACTGAATTAAGAAGGCTTTGTGCTTTTCTAAGGGCATTGCTTTGAACGATTTCGACGATTTTGGTATCAGATCCAGTTGAGATTACAGTTTCCTGGATTTGGGGGAGAATAGTTTCAAACCGTAATCCTAATTGTAAGAGTAATGTTGATCGGCGTTTGGATTGAGACGCGAGAAAAATGCGTTTCATTTTGGTGTATGTTTAACCGACACCATTGTATATGAGGTTCGTGGTTTCCTTGTAGGTAGCCATCGCACAGATGGTTTGAGCACGATCGATGAGTTTGGGTTCACGGAGCTCAGTTGAAATAATGTCTTCAAGTTCGCTGATATCCTTAGCACGAATCTTTAGCAAAAGATCCCAATCACCGGTTACAGTATGAACCTCCTGAACTGCCGGATGAGACGCGATCTTTCCGATAACTTCACGGTCTGTTTTTTGTTCCGTATCTTCAAAATAATTCCGGTTTAATGAAACAAAAACAAAAGAAACCAGGGGTTTGCTCATCTTATCTGGATCAAGAATAGCTCGAAATGAACTAATGTGGCCTGAGGCAGTCAATTTCTTAATACGGTTATGGACCGTTGTGACAGGGATATTTGTTGCTTTAGCAATTTGGTTGGTGCGCTGCCTGCAATCACGCTCTAATTCACGAAGAATCTTTTTATCCTTGTCATCGAGCATGTAGACAATTCCCCTTTCATGCAAGCCCTATTGGGACTTTATGCCTCTACTAGGGCTCTTTTTCGGGCTCTTATAAGTACGCCGATGCAAACAACCTTGGAAAATGGTTATCAAGGATTTCGAAAACTTGTCCGATAGGTGTTTGTCTTGAAAAGAGGGGGAGGGAGTATTTGCGGTTAGTTTATGAGGGCTGAAAGATGGTCTGGAATTGGGAGAAGCTTTAAATTCTTGGAATCGAGAGAGCTGGTTAAGAGTAGTTCATCTGATAGGTTGGAATACTTATGGCCATTAATAATGAGAATTTAGATCCCCGGTACCTTCGGGGTGTAATTGATGCATTGGAACTTGTAGCTTCATTCTTGGCTTGGAAGGCGGAGAATCCACAAAGTGATCGTAGCATCAAAGATTTTCTTCAGCAGGCACTCGAAAAACTGGAAAAGAAGACAGAACACAAGTTAGATGAGGTTCTGGGTATTGAGCTTGGTGACTAAGAGTCACTAGTTTTATTTTTCCCTCCCATTCTCTTCCAATGACTTCTTTTGTTATGAGCTGTAATGCTTTGTTGGAGGTCTTTAATAGCTTGTTGCATTAGGAGTTCGGCTTCAGTCTTTGTAGGTGCTGAGACCGTAATTACAACTCGTGGTGGACGACGGGTTTGATATGGAGTCGGGAGAGATTTGAGATATATACCATTTGAATTGTCCATTATTTTATCTATAAGAGGGGCTAAGGTAGACTCGTCAGGAATTGACACTTGAATGATTTCTTGGAGAACAGTTTGATCAGTGAGGGTAGCAAGATGTGGAGTCAGCACTTCAGAAAATATTGCCTTAAGTTCAGCAGGTACACCTGGGAGACAAAATACAATAGTTGAATTGATTTGGAATTTAATTGCTGGTGCTGTGCCTACACTATTCGGTAGTGGTTCAGCACCTGGTGGTAATAGAGCCATTTTCTTGCGATGAGGAGTCATCCTACTTGTTTTTACTAGACCTTGTTCCTTTAATCGCTTATATCGCATTTTGATCATCTTGAGGGCCTGGGGATTCAGTAGGGGTTTTTTCCCAGCTGCAAGTGCTAGACCTTTAGCAGTTTGATCATCAAAGGTGGGTCCTAGACCACCACTGGTAATTAGAAGCGTCGTTTGCCGTTGCATACTACCTTTGATGGCTTGAGCTATGAGTTCCTCGTCGTCTTCAATAACCAGAATTTGATTAACACGCAAATCTCGTTCAAGAAGTTGTTGTGCTAACCATTGAGAATTGGTGTCCAAGGTATTGCCTGCAAGTATTTCATTGCCAATTATGAGTAGTTCCACTCGTCTTATCATGCTGAACCGCCACGACTGCCTACGTGGATTCGGCTATACTCTTTTAGGAAATGTGTGAATCCCTTTTGAAATTGGCGAATACCCTCGACAACAACATATTCGTCGCGACCATGAGCATGGCCCCCATGTCCCAGACCACCAATGACGAAGGGCTTCTGAATAGGTGGAGTAGTATAAACATAGAGAGGAATACTTGAAGGAAACATTGGCCATACTTCGACATTATCAACACCAGTTTCGTAATAGGATTTTAACAGAGCTTTGGCAATAGGTGTGTTGTCGCTAGATTTTGCCCATTTCATTGTGTACCCTAATTCGACTTCTAATAATTCTGCAAGATTGAGTGTTTTGAAATGATTAATAATAATTTGATGAACTTTTTCAGGGTCTTCGTTGGGCGTTAAGCGAATATCTACGTGTGCAAAGGCATCTTGCGGGAGAATGGTTTTCATTGATTCTCCGACATATCCGGTATGGATACCAGAAATATTCACTGTGGGATTGAAGAGAAATCGGCGGAGTAGGTCTTGCATTGATTCTGCTTCGATATTCAATTGGCTTGCATCCAATTGGTGCGCAGTAATTCCTGGATCAAAGGATTCAGCAAGTTGCGAAATAAGGCGTTCGTCTTCAGGAGAGGGAGGTTGAACATCATCTAACAGCCCTGGAATCAGGGGATGACCGTGAATATCAACTAAGGACGAAAGAGCCATAGCGAGTATATGTGCGGGATTACGAATCCAACCAACTTCAGCAGAATGTAAGTCGCGTTTTGATGGTCCATGACACCGTAAACGAAGAAATACGACTCCTTTAGTTCCTAGAAACATTCGGGCAATGCCCCGACGATCCGTAGAAAAAAAGGGATAGTAGACTGCATCCACCTTAGTAATTTCCTTTTGATGACTCTGAACAAATTTCAGTAGACTAGGACTGCCACTTTCTTCTTCGCTGTCAACAACAATCATCAAATTTACAGGCAAACTTTTGTCAGCATCTTGAATGATTTGTAATGTCAGGAGGAGTGCCATAAGAGTAGCTTTTTGTGTGTATGCTCCACGGGCGATGAGTTTGGGACCAAAACGAGATTGCTCGATTATTTCAGCAGCAAAAGGTGGAACTGACCACCAGGCCTCACCTTCTGTACTCATTACATCAATGGATGTATGTAAGAGGAGAGTCGGGGCATTTTTACCTGCGGACAAATTTGTTCCAAAAATGAGAGGATTACTAGGTGTTGGAGTAATTTCTGCATCAAAGTCCAGTTCTTTAAGTTTCGTTAAGACTCGATATATGCTTCGGTTAATACCTGCACCTGTACTACTAATACTAGGCAAACTCAGAAAGGATTGAAGCTCTTTTATCGATTGATTGAATTGGTTATCAATTTCCTCTATGATGATGGGTATATTCAAGAGTATTACACCTAACACGGTTTCTGTAGGCTATTGAAACTCAAAGCAAATCCTGTTTTCCTTGTATTAAAAGCCCGTCGGATAAGCCAGCCTATTAACCTGACAAGCTTCGAGCATGCAACCAGCGGGTTTCCATTATTGTTCGGAGAAGTTCTACATGGTCTTCATGACTGGAAGCAATTCCAACAACATTCGTTTTCCCTTTTGAGACATTACCAAGAATGATTTCTTCAAAATCTCGAACTACTCCCCAAAGGTCTCCTCGGGGGTCATAGCGCACTTGGAAGTTAGGATTCTTTTTTACAACTCGCTGAATACTCTGCACAACTTTGGTATTTGGACCATCAGCGACTACAATCCGAACCCGAACACCACTCGGGATCATACGTAGTAATTTAATTTTTATTCGTGTTGTCCGAGGTAAAATGAGGAAAAGATGATTCCGTGCTCTAGCTAATTGGCTTGCGACCTGAGATTGAAATTCTTTTTCTCCTACAACAAATTGATACAAATCAAAAGTGGTTGGTTCAGATTCTATTGATCGTCGCCAAAATTGATTTATGCTCTGCGTTGCTACTGTAATGTGACCTTCAGCTTCCTCAAGTAAGGATGTTAATTGTTTATCAACAGTTCTAATGTAATTTATTCGCCAATCTGAAAATGCTTTAGGAATATCATGCGTTATTTTTGCTAATTCGTTTTCACTTTGGGTAAGTATTTGTTCAAGATGAGGAGTGATTTCCTGATCTCTAAGTTTAGAGAGCAGCTGAGGTACATATGTGAGTTGAGTATCAAGTTCACGAGCTTGGCGTTTTACATTGATTATTGTTTTGTTTAGACCTGCGGCGAATTGATCTCTAAAAAGAAAGGTCAGCTCTTCTAATCGTGAGGCAGAGTCAGTGGCAACTTGTTGGTTCCGTTGAATCACTTCACTAAACGCTAAATCGAGGGCGGTTTGAACCCATTCAGCTAGTTGCTCCCTGAGCCTATCGGATTCACGATGAGCAACTTTGGATACCTTCTCAAATCGTTCTTGAGCCTTTTGTAAATGGTCCTGTATGGCTTCAGTGAGGGAGAGTTGAAAATTCGTCTTCAATGATTTGACCGCCGTCATAATGTGTTCATTTGCAAAGTTTTCGATTACACCCTTGAATGCCCCAAGCCGATATTTCGTTTCCATCAGATCTCCTAATGATGCCTCTAAAGTGCTTATTTCCTGCTCAAAATCAGCTAGATGTCCTTCCACTATAGAAGGAGTGATATTCCATAATTCAGCGAGGGTCTCTCGAAAGTCATCCAATTCGTGAAGGCGGAAGGTTTGTTCTCGCATATCCGAGAGAGATATGTTAACAATGTCGAAGACATCATTTTTGAGTTTATTCAAGACGTTGACTAGGGTATCAATTGATTCGAACTCATTGAGCTGATTACGAGTCTCCATCATACGTTCATCGACTTCATCAAGGAGTTTTACCTGAAGGTCATCTGCGAAGGTTTCAAACGCTTGAATACCCTGTAAAGTCGGTATCTTACCTCGAAATTCATCGAAGGCTGTATCAATTGTTAAGTCAATGTTACCACGGATTCTTTCCATTTCGTAGGGCAGTACATCTACTTGTTTCTGTAGAGTCTCACTAATGCCTGGTATTCCATTCGATACCTGTTCAGGAAATTCTTGTCGTAATTGCCGTATGAGTGAGCGAACGCGAGTAAGCATAATCATAGTTGCTTCAATCGGTGCAACTGCCTCGTATGTTTCATCTGGATTCCGACGGACCAACCCAGATGCTTGAAGTTCCTTGAGGTACAATTCCATTTTCTTTTCGGTTAACCCGTAATTCTTTTGAATTTCCTTCTTTGGAAAAGATGTTTCTTCAGTAGCCAATTCAAAATAGAGGCTTACTGCGGGGGGTGATACATGAAGTAATTCTGCAAGTGAAGAAGTCTTCCGCGGTTCGAGAGGTGTTTCATTATTTGCATCCATCGAGTATCCCTCAATAAACGGAAACCTTTAGCTTCCCTATCTCCCATTTCTACAGTAACTCCTAATTATGTTTTTACCGCCCAGCCCTTTGTTTATAAATGATTTTTGTTTATCCGTAGCAAGTACGGAATATCAAAAAAGTGCCAAGTTGAACCACCATTAGACATTTTAGGCGCTCGATGTCGTAACCATTTGAACCTGTGGTTGTATATAGCGTCATTGAAGGGACGAATTGCATGCTAGGAAAAATCAAAACTACTGCATTTCTAATAGCAAAAAAGAATCTTGCTAAGTTTGTTTCAAAACTAAACCACGTGCTCACAGTGTATGGACCAGTGGCGCATCAGTCGAAATTTAAATTTGACACGATTACAAGTGGCAAACAGCTTCGTCTTGACTACGAAACAACCATTCTTCCACCCAAAAAATATTTTATCCCACCAAAACAGGAAAC
>JABXGY010000179.1 GCA_016550395.1 archaeon
GGATTGACGGGATAGAGATATTCGGTAGCAAGAAGGATTGTGAAGATTTTCTTGGCCGCCTGCAGGATCTTTGTGAGATAGCGGTCAAGAAAATGGGCTATTCCGGGGCAGATGTAGTTCGGTTTCTGGGCATCACCACATCAGGGGTGAATCGTTTAGCCGCTTCCGATCTGTTATTGGATACAGAAAAATATCATTAACTTGCTTTAGAACCAACGTACCCTTTTCCCAAACTCATGTTTTGCCTATGCCAGCTCTTTGTGATATCATTATTAAGTTGCTAACCGAGGATAATGATTCATTATCAACAATGGTCTTCCGATCCGTCTAAAAAGGGCATGTATCCAATTAGGGTTTTAACCATAGCCCTTCTCATCTTATCCGGACATTAGTCTACAACAGCCTTTAGCCCAGAAAGGAGAAGATACCATGATCAAATATAGAAAACATTCGTTAACGTTTATTTTAGTTTTCTGTGTTACAATTTTCATCGGAACAGTGGATTCAACTACCGGGGCAGAAGAAGGGTTGAATCAGAGCGCAATCGCAACGGCTGCGGTAGAGGGTGGTCGCATCGAGTGGCATATTGAGTTAAATACGTTCGGCACCTTAAACCTGAGTGTACAGGGGCCCGAAGGATTCAAATTTTACCGAGAATTTCAGCCCGGCAGTACCCCATATTTTCAGATGTTGGACGGTAATGGAAACCGATTTCCTGACGGGCTGTGCACCTATGAACTGCGATTAAATCCCTCGCCGCTCAGGGATGAAAGCCCGGAGAATCTACCCAACGGTAGGCCGGAGAACAAATCGCCTGTTTTGGCAAATGATTTTGAACAAGTACTGACTCAATCTGGTTCGTTTGAGATTAAAGGTGGCAGGATTTTTATGGAAGAAACAACTATGGAAATGGAAAAATCATTAAGAGAAGAACTGCAACCGGGACCCAGCAAGCCCGACTACTGTATCAATGATGATGCCGTAATTGATGGAAGTCTCTGTGTGGGTAACGACTGTACATGTCCCTATCCCTCTTTTGGTTTTGATACAATTGTTCTGGCGGAAAACAACCTCAGAATTCTTTTTGATGATACCAGTTCTATTTCGAATTATTCTCGCAATGACTGGCGAATCACAATTAATTCCAGTATAGACGGCGGAGCAAGCTTCTTTTCTATAGATGACGCCACCGGAGGGACTTCCATCTTTAAGTTAGAAGCGGGAGCACCCAGCAATTCACTTTACGTGGACAGCCATGGCGACGTGGGTATTAATACATCCACTCCCTATTATGAATTGCATATCGTTGATGGCGATACGCCTACCGTTCGTTTAGAGCAGGACGGTTCTTACGGATGGACGCCTCAAAAATGGGATCTTTCCAGTAATGAAACCAATTTCTTTATTCGGGACGCCACCCACGGCTCGAAACTTCCTTTCAGAATTGAACCGGACGCTCCCACAAACGCTATTTTCGTAAAAAGCACGGGCATGGTGGGGATTGGGACGGGTGCGCCGTTGGCAAAACTGCACGTTCAAAGCACTACTGGTGCAACAGACCCAATGCTCCTCGTCGAAAGACTGGTGAGTGGCACTCAGAAGGCGTTTTTGACAGTTAAAGATAACGGTGATGTGGAACTTCTGAAGACATCTGGTCAGGGTTCGGATCGAAACCAAAAGAAGAACATCAAGCCTATCGATACAGCTTTGATTTTAGAGAGTGTCGCCAAGCTACCTTTGTTCAAATGGAATTATAAATCCGACGATGATTCCATTGTTCACATGGGACCCATGGCCCAAGATTTTTACTCCTCCTTCGGATTGGGGAGCGATGACAAGCATATCACTCCCATCGATTCCTCGGGCGTTGCCTTTGCCGCCGTTCAAGAGCTTTACAAGCTTGTTGCGAAACAGAATGAAATGATCCGGGAGCTTCAAAAAAGAAATGCTCGATTGGAATCACGACTGAAAGATGAGTAATTACTTGGAAAGAAGGCATTTCAGATAACCCAGGATAACTCCGCAAATGCACACCAATGGTGCGGCCAAGAATATGGCAATTAGCGCGGATAGTACATTTGAAGCTTTCTGTGGTACAACCATCACACTCGAA